>CALFKA010000023.1 GCA_937880545.1 uncultured Clostridia bacterium
CCCGGTTTATGATGATCTTTTTGATCGCAAAACTGGATTGATTTTTCTGACGGTAGGGCTCAAGGCCTTCATACTCATCAATGAACTTTAGTACTTCTTCTTTGGGTGCACTCAGGAGTTCCGGTTCAAAGAAAGAAATGCCAGCGGAGACACTGGCGTATAGCCCGTGCATCCTGAGAACTCTTGATTGAGCAGCGGTATCGGATGTGTCCAAGCTCGAGTGCAGACTGGAATACACAAAGAGGTTTCTGACCTTACGGAGTAATTCCTGCCCATCTTCAATGGCTTCTTTCAGTGTCTGAGGACTCTCAAGTAGTCTTCCACTGTAGGAGACTACCTTTTCCAAAAGAGGATTTACTTTCTCAAAATCTTTCTCAAATGCTTCATCAGACTCATAGATCAGTGTGAGATCCCACTTATATTTTTCGGGGATTTCTTCTCTCAATTTCATGGGCGATTCCTTTCATAGTAAGTGGTTTAATAGTGATGACGATCATAGATGTGCTCTTCTGAAAGCTCTTTCAGTCTATAGACTCTTTAGGTGAGGCGAGGAAGAAACACCCGGGCAACCTCCTCCCTATGTCTTTTATTGAAATCATATAAGAGCGTTCTCCTTCCGGTTCAATATGTAGAACCCGAGGCGATTGAGAGGATCCTCACGATTATACAACATGATCGAGTGATCCATCTGGCGGAAGATCCCTCCCGCCTCCTCGACAATCAGCTCCATCGCTGCGGTATCCCACTCCATTGTGTATCCAATCGAGTAGTAGAGTTCTGCCTCTCCGCGGGCTATCATACAGCCTTTGCGGGCAGAACCGACCTTTTGCATACTCACCACACGCTCATTGGCTTCAAAGAGTTCGGAGATGCGCATGTTGACCCGGGAGCGGGAGCGGAGCATTCGCAGATTCTCGGTAGCGTTACTGACTCTCAGACGAATATCCTGCTCGTCTTTTTGAAGGTAGGCTCCTTCTCCTGTCACTGCATAATAGGTCTCGGAAAAGACCGGCAAGGCTACCACTCCTACAACCGGACGTTTATTCTCCACCAAGGCAATGTTCACTGAGAAGTCACCGTTTCTGCGGAGAAATTCTCGTGTGCCGTCCAGTGGATCAATCACCCAAACACGGGACTTATTCAGACGTTTGAAATCATCTTCCGTTTCCTCTGATAGATAGCCATCATCGGGGAAAAATTGTTGGAGATGTGCAAGGATGAGCGAATCAGCCTCCGTGTCCGCAATGGTTACCGGGCTTCTGTCCGTTTTTCTCTTCGTACGGACTTCGCCCTGTTCATAGACGTGGAGGATGCGTCGGGAGGCAATATGTGCTGCCTCAATGGCTGTCTCAAGTTCTCTTTGATACATTTCACTTTTTCTCATCTCAATAATAAATGATACCACAAACAGGCATACCTACTATCTACTGCTACTGAAATGAGATATTTCACCGTCCATATAAGAAAGAGAGTGATCCAAGAGCCAAAAAAGGAAGCTGTTGTGCTCAACAGCTTCCTCAGTCTTATCAAATGATCTCGATGAAACTTTTCGATCTATTTATACATCTCGTAGTAGGAGCGGGCAGCGCTGATTCTTCTGGCGAAGTTAGCATAATTCTTGTTGGGTCTTTCAAAGAGCCAGCAGAATTGGCTTGTCGCTTCTTCCACACTTGTCAGTTTCTTGAAAGCTTCTGCTCCTCCTGGGAAGACGCGTCCTTCCGCACCGTTCATCTCATAATCCAGAAATGCCATCTGAACTCCGATATCCGCCCATTCTTTTTCAAGTGTTGCGGCAAAAGCCAGAAGTTCTCCCTTTCTTGAGAAGCTCCACTGAACGAGACCGATGCCTTCGCCGGGATTGGTCACGGTATTTTCGACTGCGTTGACCCTGAATCCGGACTCCGCTTCAATATTACCCATGACTCCGGCAGCTGCTTCCGGTGTATAGCCACGGGAGATAAGATCGTTCCAGACCATTTCCTGGACAGTTCCACCCTTCACTTCATAGAAGTAATAGCTTGGCTCTTTATCCCAGGTATCTTTTGTTCCGTCGACCATATCCAAAAATTGTCCGTGCACCCATCCTGTCGATGTTCCTCTGTATGCGATTTTGTACCAGTATATTCCATTGGAGTCTGTTTTTGTATCTAACAGTTCGTACACCACTCCGTATGTTACTGTGGAAATCTTATTTCCTTCTACTGCATCGCGGACATTGAGGACGGAGGTATTCACTCTTCCATAGAGCTTGCCATCGGGTGCGGGCTGAGGAGGATTAACGGGACCGGTATCTACCTTGATAAAGTCTCCATGCACCCAACCTGTCGATGTGCCCTTGTACATAATCCGATGCCAAGTATCCCCATCTTTGTCTTCTTTAGACTCCAGAAGCTCAAACTTGGAGCCACTGTATACTTTTCCTACAATACTGCCCCACAGCTCATTTCGAACGTTCAGGACAGCGGTAATGACCGTACCATAAGTCTTTGTCTCCGGAGTCGGCTCCGGTGTTGGTTCCGGGGTCGGTTCCGGCGTTGGCGTAGGAGTCGTTGTGTTTGTCTGAGTCTTTACAAAGTCTCCATGCACCCAACCGGTGCCTGTACCAAACTTGATCTGATACCAGGTGTCTCCGTCAGAATCATTTTTGGTGGCATAGTAGTCAATGACATTTCCGTTTCTCACCGTTCCTATCTTTGAGCCCCATGGAGCCGTTCTTACGTTGAGGACGGACGTGTTCACTGTTACTTTGCCTGAAGCGGTTGGCAGCGTCACTGTAGATAGTTTTACAAAATCTCCGTGCACCCAGCCTTTATCTATTTTGTACCAGGTGTCTGAATCACTATCCTTCTGAGAATCGAGGACCGTGAATCTATCTCCCATACTAACCATTCCACGAATAGTTCCCCAGGGAGAACTGCGATAATTGAGTTTGCTAGTTGTCACTTCTAAGACCTGGGTAGATGCAAATGATGGCTGAATAAGGCCCATCGTTCCCGAGATCATCAGAAGAGCAATTAACAAAACCGCTATCGTCTTCTTCATATAGTCAATCTCCTTTCCCATGGGTACAGAGTCCCAAGGTACTCTCAGTATAGTCAGATAATTTCTCTTTGTAAAGACAAATACAAGCACCTCAAGAGAGCAAAACCCTTGAAATATACACGAATTCATATATATTGTGCTTCATTTTCAGGGCACTACACTACATTTAGTGTAGAAAGAACAAAGAAGAACAGATGGGTTTTGCCCATCTGTTCCTGAAAGTATTGATTTCAGTTTGTGTTATTGATCTTATGCACTCGAGGACGGAGCCATCCGATGACTTCACCGGAGCTTCCTCCTGAGTAAGGACGTGTGGCATACATGGCTGGTGAGGAACCGGCACCATTGGCGTTTTGTTCAAGCACACGAATGGATGTGGCGGTTGCCGATATGACGATGGACAGATGCCCTGCGGGATTTCTGCTGCCCCCACCATAGATGATGACGTCACCCATTTTTGGTATGGAGTTCACTCCCGTGGCTTCTCTTCGTATTTTTATGAAGTACTGATCACTCGGCCCATAGAAGAGATCCTTCGCATCGCCTCTGCCGACGATAGTGCGGTAGTTACCATACATGTCGTTGGAATAATAGTCTAGGACATCTTTACACTGATAACCATAAATACCGTCAAGGTTCATATAGGTACCGACGTTCTGATCGAGCCATCTTTCCTGGAACTCAGAAGCGGTCGAATTCACCGTTGCGCTCTCTTTGAGACTTTGTCCATCGAGAGTAAAGGTAAACGTCACCCTCTGATGGGAGTCATTGATTCTGGCACTGGCGCGGTATACACCTGCTGAGACTTCTTTAAAGGCTCCGACAGTAATGAGGCTGGGACGTTCAGCGCCGCTTACAGTAGCACCAAGTCTGGAGGCTCTGCCTGTGAGGGCTTTTCCGGCACTGTCCTTTAGAGTCACTTCTAATGAAAACTCTTCCAGTGCATATACATCACTGACACCGCTGGATTTGGCTACGACGTTACCGCTGTGAATGGGGTTGCTTCCAGACAGTGAGACAAAGTCTCCGTGGATCCAACCACTGCCACCGGCAAAGCCGATCTCATACCAGGTATTCCCGGAAGAGTCCTTCTTCGTGGAATAGTAATGATGCTGTGTACTATTGTAGGTCTGTCCGATCCACTTGCCCCAGAGATCATCACGGACATTGAGAACGGATGTTGTGACATTCAGTGAACCGATAACCGTTTTATCACTGCTTCCGGCAGGAGGAGCCGGGCTGGTCGATTCCACTTTGACAAAGTCTCCGTGGACCCATCCTGAAGAACTTCCTACCTTAATCTTATACCAAGTCTTTCCTGAAGAATCTTTTGCCGTGGAGAGATAATCATACACTTCTCCTTCATAGGCTGTCTTAATCCAGGTTCCCCAGATATTATTGCGAATATTAAGAGCAGATGTCGTAACCTTCACCCTTCCTGCTACCGTCTCTTTAGGGGGAGTTGGCGTAGCGGGAGGTGTGGGGTTCGAAGGGGCTTTGGCAAAGAGGACATAGCCTCCATGGACAAAACCTTTCTGTCCATCTACTTCAATCTGGAACCACATGGTCCCATCGCCTGCCTTTTGGCTGGAATAGTAATCGTATACGCTTCCTTTATATACTGTGGTTAGATAGCTTCCCCAGGCGCTGGTGCGAACACGCAGAGCATCTGCATTAATTGTGAGCTTTCCTAATACAGGAGGAGTTGTGGCGGGAGGTTTCTCAGTAGCAGTGGGTTCTGCTTTTACGAAGTCTCCGTGGACCCATCCCTTTTCGATCTTGTACCAGTTATCACCTTTGGAGTCTTTTACCGTTTCAGAGTATGTAAACACCTCTGATTGTTTCACCTGAGCAACGACAGAACCCCATACTTTATCTCTGACATTTAGGACGCTTGTCGTAACTGTCAGTTTTCCTAAAGAGTTAGATGTCGTACTAGACGTAGAAGAAACTTTCACAAAGTCTCCATGGACCCAACCTTTTTTTCCTTGGTAACTGATTGCGTACCATGTGTCTCCGGAAGAATCTTTTTTGCTTTCCAGAGAGGTGTGTTTCTCATCTTTATATACGGACCCGATCCGGCTTCCCCAAATACTATCTCTTACATTAAGGTTGGAAGTCGTTACCTGGAGCGTAGTCGTCGAGGCGTAACTGTGATTTAGGGGAGCACTGAAGATGCCAAGGACCATCACCAGTGCCAATATGACTGAGAGTGCCTTTTTCACATAATCCTCCTTTCAGTGTGGTAACTATATCAAAAATGGTGCAATAGGTAAAGGATCAGATTTGGAGTATCCGGTACCCTATATGTTGAAAATGCCCTCATCACAAGATATAGAACCTATTCATATACTATCAGACATCATGTTGATTTGGCGAGTTTTTTCTTAACAAAAAGAAAAAGACAAGATTTCTCTTGCCTTCAGTTGCTGATGCACTATTTCTTTTTTCGGTCTCGCTTCAGCCTTGCTATAAACTCTTCATGATCGATTGCGAAGTTACCGGTGACACTTCCATAGTCAGGGACGTCTTGGGTTACAACCGCCCCCATATTTAAGCGTGCCCCCTTCCCTATGGTGATGGCATTCCTTGTAGAAACATTCAGACCGGCCCAGACATCATCTTTAATGACATCCCGCCCACCGTAGATCACCCCAGCTGTAGACAAGACACGTTTTCCGATTTTTACACCATGAGCAACATATACAAAATTATCAATTTTCGAGTGATCCCCAACGACTGTGTCATCCCATACATAGATGCCGCGATCGACACAGGAATTCTGTTGGATCTCCACATACTCTCCAATGATAACACCACCATCGTGGGCAACCGGAATCACGATCTCTCCTGTATTTTTAAATTCAAACCCTACCCCGCCAATAACAGCACCTGCTCGAATGATGCTGTTATCACCAATGGTCGTGTTTTCGCGAATCACGACAAACTCTTCGATAATGACATTTTTTCCTATGCGAACGTTGTGAGATGCGACGGAGCTAAGTGGATGAACACTGGCACTCTCATCGATCATGGACCGAAAGGAATCTCTTTTCAGTTGACCGGTTTTGGATAGGTGATTGTGAAGTTCAAAAAAAGTGTTCTTTGGATCTTCTACCACACAAAGTCCGAACGAGCGATCCGTCAAATCCTTTACTAGCTCTGACGTGGTAAGGACCATGGCAACATTATCAGGAAGATCTTCGACAAATTCTGAAGAAGCAACAAACACACACGTTTTAAAATCTACACTTTGCGTGGCTAGAGCAAGGACCTCGAACGGCTGCTCATTTATTGTCCGCAGTTGTATTCCCGGATGCATTTCTTCCAATATTACACTTAATGTAAGATCCTTCCTTTTCATCTCTACCTGCTATTTCTTAGTAAAAGCCTGAAAAGTTACCAATTTTTCTGTTGATTCCTTCGACTGTATCGCTTGGCGAATAATCATCGAACTGGAAGAGCTGATTGTGTAGTTTTACTACATTGCTTGATAATGTATTTGGCACCGCATAATATGTGCCTTTTAGAGTTCCTTCCTTCTGATCAAACGGGAAAGAATATTCTTCGAAATCCCCAGATCCTTTCATGCCCTGGTACATTTTAAGCATAACCGGTACATCGCTATAGCCATAGGATGTCTGCACCGCCGGAAGAACTTTCATTGCCATCTCATAAAGCTGTCCATAGCTAAGAGATTTCGCCTCTTTAAAAACATACTTAAGGATCTCGCGTTGCCGTGCATTTCTTCCTGTGTCCCCACCGGAGTTATATCGAACTCTTGCGTATATTAAGGCCTCTTCGCCATTGAGCTTTTGAACACCCGTACTACGTAAAGTCACTCCGCTTACAGCCATATCTTTGAGCTCTGCTTGATCCACATCCACTTCTACGCCACCGATAACATCTACCAAAAGCTTCAAAGCGTTGAAGTCGAAGGCAACAAAGTCTCTAATGTCTAAATCCAGATTCATGTTAATCGCTTTTAACGTGGCAGCAGCACTCCCATAAGCAAAGTTGTGCCCCATTTTATCAAGAGCGTCTGTTGTCGGATTATATAAAAGGGTGTCCCTCTGTATAGAGGTCAGGCTCATTCCCCTTGTCTCACTTATCGATAAAATCATCATGACGTCGGAGCGAACACCCGTATACCCTTCTCCGTCCACGCCAATAAGAAGTATGTTCTCCACTTTTTCTTTCTCTTCAAGGTAAGTTTTTACTTCTTCGTTCTCAACATTTAGGTTTGTATTCTCTTGAATCCCAAGACTCTCATCATCTTTTGCATATTCTACCCGCTGAAGTGTTGGCAGGAAGTTTGAAGCGGCAACCGCACCTACAGCAAACACAAGTATCAACGTGAAGAAAACTTGAAATACTCTTCTTGCTTTACTCGTTTTTTTTCTGTCTCTCATACTCTTTTTTGGAGAACGTCTTGTCTCCTGCTCATTAGAGATTCTGTAGCTCATATTTATAGGCTCCCAAAAATTTGTTTCAGTCTTATAAACAATTCTTCTATTGTAAGTACTTCTTTTTCAAAACCAGTGCGTTCCAACTCAAC
>CALFKA010000024.1 GCA_937880545.1 uncultured Clostridia bacterium
CATATTGCATTTACGACCGGGAAAAAGAATGTCGTACTCCCATTGTCCGGGTTGCATTTTCTTTAAGGCGTCTTTTGATTGTCCATGTAGAGCGTCCAGCCTAAGGTGAGCATACACTTCATCGTCATCGATACCGGGAAAGCTTTTCCATGTGAGGGCTCCCCCTTCAGCGGTTGTAAGATTCTTGACAGCATGAAACGAAAACGCTGTCATATCGCCTGCTTGACCGCTTGGAACTCCTTTATTTACAGCTCCTAACGAATGTGCCGCATCGGCAATAATGGCGACCCTTCCTAAAGCCTCTTGATAAGCTCCTTTCGGAGCAAATATATCTTTCTTTTCTTCAAGAACGGATCGGATCGCATCATAATTTTCCATGACACCCGCAACGTCTACGGGAATCACAGCTTTTGTTTTTTCGTTGATGAGAGTCTTGAGCTTTTCGGTGTCCATTTTTATCGTGCCCTCAGCAACATCACAAAGTCGCACCGTGGCTCCTACATGCGTAATCACAGCGGCCGAGGCGGTGTAGGTGTACGCACTGGTGACCACCTCATCACCCGGTCCTATACCTAAGAGTCTTAAAGCCAGCTCAAGTGCCGCTGTAGCACTTGCAAGGCCCAGAGTTCTTTTCGCTCCATAAAACTTTGTTAATTTTTGCTCAAATTCTGCTGTTCTTGGGCCGCTTGTAATCCAACTGCTTCTGAGGACTTCCGTCACAGCATTGATTTCCCGCTCAGTAATATCTGGCGGCGAAAAGGGAATGTTTCGCACTATAACCTCCTGAGTACTTCCGTTAACAGCGTATACGTCCTCTCAGTGGAGGATATAGAAAGCCTTTCATAAGGTGTATGGACATTCAGCATGTTCGGGCCGAGTGATATCATATCGGCTTCACCGAGTTTTTCTTGCAAAATACCACATTCAAGGCCGGCATGAATAGCTTCCTGTTTGGCTTCTTTTCCTGTCAACTCTTTATATGTCTTCATGAAGAGCTCACGTATGGGAGAAACCGGTGAGTATTGCCATCCGGGATAATTCCCTTGGATAATGATACCGGCTCCCGTAAGGATTGCCAGCTGTTCAAACTTCTTAATAAGGAATACTTTTTTGGACTCTACACTTGAACGGTGAGCGCTTTCAAAGTATATTTCTTCATCTTTCAGTCTCACTACGCCCAGATTAGTAGATGTTTCCACCAAGCCTTCAACTTCCAGGCTCATGCTTTGTACACCGTCTGGAATCAGCTGAAGTAGGGCAATAATTCTTTCCGTCGTACCCGAGGAAACGGCTTGTTCCGGAAGTTCAACTTCTTTTACGCTTATAGAAATATCAGGGTCGCTAATTCTATACTCCTGTGAAAAGATGCGCTGCATCTTTTTCACCACTCCTTCAGGAGATCCGTTCATGGTGATGATCGCTCTTGCTTTCGAGGCAATGGCATTCATCTTATCGCCCCCTTCTAAAAGGGAGATGCGGGCTCCGCCACCCACTTCCTCTAATAATCTGCCCATTAGTCGATTGGCATTAGCGCGGCCTTTATGGATTTCCATACCTGAGTGACCGCCCTGAAGTCCGTTTATTGTGATCTCAAAAGCATTTTTCTTCTTATTCTGTTTCCATCTGACGGGCAGAGCCAATACATTTCTAACTCCTCCGGCACACGAAGTAAGAAAAACACCTTCTTCTTCTGAGTCCAGATTAATGAGTGTTCGCCCTCGAAAGAGCTCTCCATTAACAGCTGTGGCGCCAAGCAGACCCACTTCTTCATCTGTGGTAATAAGCGCCTCAATCGGCGGATGCTCCATCTCGCAGTCATCCAAAACCGCAAGGATCATCGCTACGGCGATACCGTTATCGGCACCCAAAGTCGTGCCCTTAGTTACAATCCAGTCATCTTCTACGTCGATGGGAATCGCATCTTTCTCAAAATCAAATGCACAAGAATCCTCTTTGACACAGACCATGTCCATATGACCTTGTAAAATGATAGGAGGATTATTCTCCTTGCCTGCTGTTCCGGGCTTTTTGATGATGATATTCAAGGCTTTGTCTTGATGGACCTCAAGATTTCTTTCGCGCGCAAAGCGAACAAGCCAATCACTTACTTCTTTTTCATTTCCACTGCAGCGTGGAATTTTTGTCAGTTCTTCGAAGAACGACAGAGCTTTATAGTCTGAGTATTTCTCTATCATGTGCTTCTCCTCATTCTTTTCACAAATCCTATTGTCATATCTTTAAGTTCAATTAATTCATCAGTTCTCAGTAAAATCAATACCACAAAGTATACGATTGCCCCTATTATAACAGAGACCAAGGTGTATCCGTATAAACCTAAATGATTTTTAAGTATTTGTCGGAATCCCAAAAGGGAGCCCAACATAAGAAGCGATGCCAGAAAATACTTAACAATCGAAGCGGGTAACATCTTTTCTTGATGCTGCAAATAGTATTTTTTGCTCATCCACATGATGGAAGCCATTCGGACAAAAGCAGCAAGTGTAGTAGCCAAGGCGAGGCCATAAACTCCTAATGGACGGATGAGAATGACATTTAACAGGATGTTCGCTCCAATCGATATCAGAGCTGCATACATTTGCTTTGTAGTTTCTTTCATAGCTAAAAATGTCCGCGAGAACATCTCGGCTGTGCTTTGAAATAGAACAATCCCACCATAAAACAGAAGAATATTCCCAGTGACAATCGCATCCTTAAGTGTAAACTGATTTCTCATGTAAGCGATCTGAGTAATTTCTTGGCTTAAAAACATTAGCCCGATAGCCAGGGGAAACACAAGAAGAAGTATCAGCGAAAGATTTTGCCTTGTCACTTGATAAAGCTGTTTGTATTCTTTTTTTGATGCATATTCCGATTGCCTAGGAAATAGGACTGTAAGAAATGCCATCACCATGATGGAGTACACGATCCCTTGAAGTTTATCAGCATAGTTTAAGTAGGAAGTATTCCCCGATGGTAAAAGACTCGCAAGAGATCTGTCAATCAACACATTTAGCTGATAAGCAGCTGTGCCGAGAAGCGTGGGGGGGAGCATGCGCATGAACTGTTGGCCAAGCGGATCTTGTCTGAAACCTGATTTTCTCACTAATCTGAAGGGGTATTTCATACGAAGCATCGGAATACCTAACCATAGAAGGCACAAAAACTGTCCTAATGCTGTTGCGAGAACGATGGGTAGTACATTCTCGGGATTACTCAAAAGAATCCCCACGATAATGGATACGTTGAGCGGAAGGGCTAGTGAAGCAGGATAAAAGAATTTCTGATTCTTTTGCAGATATCCCGTGAGCATAGCCTGAACACTGATACTGAACAGGTTTAAACTCAAAATTCTTGAGTAGTTAACCGCCAGCATTCTCATCTCAGCCGATATCCCGGGTGCTATGAGATATAAAAGGACAGGAGCAAGAAAATATAAGGCTCCTACCCCCAGAAACAGTATTGGAAAAACGGCACTTAAAAGCCGATTGAAAAATGAATCCATTCGACCTTCAATTTCAGCTTCAGACAATATAGGAATAATCGCTGTCCCAATACCCACCGTTACCATTGATGTAATCAGTGTTGTTGCGCTGATGGAATAATAATAGATGTCGGTATATATGCTTGCACCAATCTGCGCAGTCATCACTACTTCCCTGAGAAATCCTGTCATTTTCCCTAATAGGGTGAAGATAATGATGATGAGGACGTTTAGTTTCATGATCGTCTCAACTTCCTTAGGATGATCTCTTTTATTAGATCTAACTCCTCTGTCTTTAAAGCAAACAATACTAGGAAGTATACGGTAGCACCGATCGCCATATTAAGAAAGAGTGTGGGGTAGTCAGACATGGATCCGAGTCCTGTGTATTGACGAAGTAAGGCCAATACACCATACATAACTCCCCCCGCCATAAAGTATTTCGGAACTGACTGAGAAAAGATCGGTACATTCTCTCGATCGAAACGTACTTTTGCTTTTCTATAGAAAATCATCATCCCGACAAACACAGCAACAGAGCTCGCAAGAGCGAGACCATACACCCCCATAAATCTCACAAGGATAAAATTGAGGATAATATTACAAGCAATAATAATCAATGAGGGCTGCACGGTCTTCTTTGATTCATTCGTAGAGTAAAAAAACTTCCCCAGCACATCATTGACACTCCAGCCAAATAGTGAAAAGGCATAATAAAACAGTATATTTCCACCGATGAAAGAGTCGGCAACAGTATATTTTCCACGCAGGAAGACAACTCTGAAAATTTCCTGACTTAAAAACAGCACCCCTAGAATGATCGGCACAATCAAGAGAAGTATCATAGAGAGGTTTTTCTGAGTAATCTCCAGTAGCTGTTTTTTGTCTTCCTTAAGCCCCAGCTTTGATTGCTGAGTGAACATAATCGTTGTAAAGGACATGATCAAGACGGACTGAAAAAGTGTATTGATCTTTGATGCGTTCGAGAGGATCGTAAGCTGTCCTTCAGGAAGCGTGGAAGCTAGCATCTGATCTACTACGACATTCAGTTGCCCAACGGACGTGGTTAATAGGATCGGCCCCACCATGGAAACGAAGAGCGGTAGATATTTATCCTTTAAGTTTATTTCAAACCGGAACGGATACCTTTCGCGCAAAAAAGGGTAGCTCACCCAAATGAGCTGACTTAAATAGCCAATGACGGAAGCAAACACGAGCCATTTAATCGAGTCCGACGGTCCTAAAAGGGTCGCCGCTATTATGATGAAATTCATTGGTATGGCAATCGCCGCAACAATATAAAAGCGATTGCTCTGCTGCAAGTATCCGACAAAAATATATGTCAAAATCTGCATGCCGGTAACGACGCTCATAATACGTGTGTAGTGAGCAGCCAGAGCTTGCTTCTCGGCAGGATATCCCATATGTGTCAGCGAGAGGATCACTCCGGCAAACACAATCACAAACAATACAATCGCGATGCTCACCACGATCCCAAGAGAGAGAAATCTATTAAATGTTCTGTCTTTATTTCCGTCTTTTTCTGCAGAAGAAAGAACGGGAATCAAGGAGGTGTTCAGCCCGGATAGAATAATACTTGTAAACAGCCCGGGAATCATAAACGCTGCATAGTAAACGTCACTAAGATAGCCCGCACCAAAAGTAGAGGCTATAGAAATCGTGCGTAAAAATCCGGTGATCTTACTGAGAAACAGCAGGATCATCATCACAAAGACCGTACGTTTCACGCCTTATCTCCTGTTATGCGGACAGAGATTCTGTTGATCATGCTCTGTCCCATGGTAAAGCTGATTCTATATAGGAAGTCAACCTCTCCCAGACCTTCCATCAATTGGTTGTTGAACTCAATGGTTTCGATCTGGGTCATAAAAGAAGCTTCGGCGCTTTGATACAGCACCGATTCTACTTTTCCTTCCTCAAAATGCATCACATAATTGAGATCCCCTGACAACGTTCGCCTGACAAAATTCTCCCCTACCTCCAACATACTCTTGATGGTAACCGGGGACTCATACATATGTGATTCATCATAACTGTAGGTGTAGTGATCGTCATCTTTCGTCATATCACCCTCGGTATACAATGTAAGGGAGGTTTCTTCCTCCCCTCCCACATCAAAGGTGCTATCGATAACCAACCACACTTTTTTGGCTTTCAAATTATCTCCTTAAAGCTAACTCAATCAAAGTGTCCAGTATCTCAGAGTAGCTAAGCCCCATGGCTTCCCACAATTTAGAATACATACTTATTGTAGTAAAACCGGGCATCGTATTGATTTCATTAAGAAAGACATCGTCGCCCCTTACAAAGAAATCGATTCTGCTGAGAGTGTCTAGCCCAAATACCGAAGCTGCTTTTCCTGAAATTTCCTGAATTCTCTTAAGAATCTCCGGTTTCAGATCTGCAGGGATTACGGTCTTCGATTCCGCTGCAAAGTACTTGGCTTCATAGTCATAAAACTCATGAGCTGCCAGGATCTCTCCCACCCCGGATACCTTGCCGTTCAAGACAGAGCATTCCACCTCTCGACCAGCAATGAACTCCTCAATAAGTGCTTTATCATCATACAAGAAGGCCAGATCAAGGGCGGCCTCAAGTTCTTCTTGTTTTTTTACCTTGCTCGTGCCGATACTCGAACCCATGGAAGCAGGCTTCACAAAAACCGGGAACTGCAGGTCTTGCGGAACGTCATCGCCTTTGTACACCACCAAAGTAGAGACAACCGGTATCCCCGCTTCTCTCATGACTCGACGTCCCATTTCTTTGTCCATCAGGATTGCCGAGTTTAATATACCGCAGCCTACATATCGAACCCCTAGTGTTTCAAAGAAACCCTGAATTCTCCCGTCTTCTCCATATGGTCCATGAAGGATGGGGAATATGACATCTGTATCCAACTGGAGTTCATCCAATATCTCACAGGGAATCATCTTTTTCTGATCAAAAGATTCAAAAGTACGGATACCTTCCAGTGAACTTTGCTTTTTCCAGTGTCCGGTAGAGTCAATCCCATATATTCTTACATCATACTTGTTGAGGTCCAGGGCAGCGAGAATTTCTTTTGCCCCCATGAGAGACACCTCTCGTTCAGCACTTCTTCCGCCACAAACCAAAGCCAATTTAATTTTCTTCATTCATCACTCCTGAGCGAAACAATCCACTCCAGGTACTATAGGGTTTCATCTTCACCAGCGCATCTTTTGCTTTGCCTTCATCGTCGAACAAAGAATAGATGGTACTGCCGCTGCCGCTTAGTAGTGTTTTTCCTCCCAAATTGACCAACTTGTTTTTCAGTGCTTTCAATTTCGGAAGGATACGAAAAGCGGGCGCTTCTAAGCTATTATACAGCGAATCTCCGATAGTGGAGATATCATTCTCGTAAAAAGCTCTAAGAATACTCTCGGAATCTAGTCCGTCTTTATAATCTGCTGCCTTCAGCTCCCCATAAACATCAGCTGTTAACAGTGATTCTGGCGGCTTGACCAACACAATCCACCCCAGATCAACTGAGGGCAGTGTCGTCACCTGTGTTCCTATACCCGTTGCATAGGCAGTCTGCCCTTTAAAGAAAAAAGGCACATCGGCCCCGAGTGTCTCTCCTATGGCAATAAGCTCTGCATCGCTTCCTTTGCGGTAAATTCTGCGCAAAGCCTTAAGTGTAGCGGCGGCATCGCTACTGCCACCACCCAGGCCCGCTCCCACAGGGATATTCTTATACAAGGATATCTTTGCCGCAGGGGTTCCAAAGGTCCGCGAATACAGCCGTGCTGCCTTTAAAACCAGATTCTCCTCTGTCTCAGGGCTTTTAATTCCCTTCGTTTCTAGAGAAAACCTGTCCGCCGGCTCAATTTCAATGACATCATGCAGTGAGATGCGATGCAAGATGGTGTGCAGTTCATGATAACCATCGCTTCTTTTTCCTTCTACAGCAAGATAAAGATTAATTTTGGCCGGTGCGGTAATAGTCATCATCGTACTCTCTAGGGTGGAAAGTGGGTACCATCTTCATCAACTGCTCATAAAGCTCTCTACGGTTGTTGGAGTCAGTAATCTCTGAAAGAACATTTAAGTCATCCATCAACTCATGAATAGAAAAATGCTCCGTAGGCTCAATAAATATTTTGGAGTGTCTTGTCTCTTTTGCCTTCGTTTTATCTAGGAGCAGTTCTTCATAAAGTTTTTCTCCAGGTCTGAGTCCAACATATTTAATTTTGATATCTTTATCTGCATGAAAGCCCGATAGACGGATCAAGTCTCTCGCTAAATCGGCAATCTTCACCGGCTGACCCATGTCAAGTATGAAAATTTCTCCACCCCGGGCAAAGCTTCCCGCCTGGAGTACCAGTTGCGCAGCCTCCGGAATGGTCATGAAGTAGCGGGTGATGTCAGGGTGTGTGACCGTCACCGGACCCCCTTCAGCGATTTGTTTTTGAAACAGCGGGATCACTGATCCATTTGAACCGAGTACATTTCCAAAGCGCACGGCAACAAATTCTGTGCTGGAGAATTCATTAAATGCTTGTGCGATCATCTCACTCAAGCGCTTCGTCGCGCCCATAATATTTGTTGGATTTACCGCCTTGTCAGTGCTGATTAAAATGAATTTTTCTACCTTGTTCTCATGAGATGCCTTGATCACGTTGAAGGTGCCAAATACATTGTTCAGGACCGCAGCCTGAGGATTTGACTCCATCAGTGGAACGTGTTTATGCGCCGCTGCATGGAATACGATCTCAGGCTTAAGCTTCTCAAACTGCATAGACATCCGTTCTTCATTTCGAACCGAATCGATCACCACGCGAATGGCAACATTCGGCCAGTGTCGGGAGAGCTCCATCTGTAGATCGTAAAGATTGTTTTCATAGATATCCAGAAGAATCAACTCTCCCGGCTTATACTCCATAATCTGTCTCACTAGCTCAGAGCCGATACTTCCGCCGGCGCCTGTTATCATTATCCTCTTGCCTGATAGAAAGTATTCTAATGAACTGGTATCGAGGACGATCGGATCACGCCCGAGGAGGTCTGTGATATCAACTTGCCTCAATGCAGAAATCGAAACCTTTTCTTCAATCAGCTCATAAATGCCCGGGATGGTCTTTACCTGAGCTTTAGACTGGCTTGCATGCTTTAAATATGCACGTCTGTCCGCCAAAGGCAGGGATGGTATTGCAAAGATAATCTCATCGATCCCATACTTTTTTACACTCGCCCTGATATCATCTCGTCCACCCACGACTCGGATGCCATTGATCGATCTCCCCCATTTCGTTTGATCATCATCAATGAAGCAAACCGGTTCATAATTCTGAGCTTTCATTCTTCTGAGTTCTCGAAGTACCATGACTCCGGCTTCCCCGGCCCCCAGAATCATGACTCTTATTCTGCTCCCTCCTGATCTAAGGAACTTGATTTCATGGAGCATTCTTGGCGAGAGTCGTAAAGCAGATAAAAGAAAAATATCCAATATCATAACCATAGGGAATATACTCCTAGGCATTCCCAAGCGTAGAGCTATGATTAATGCTGATACCAGAAAATTGGAGATCGTAGCAGCAAAGAATATTCTGAAATATTCTCTAGTACCTGCATAACGCCATAGTATTCTGTAGATATCAAAAAAAATCAGAACAGCTAATTTTATCAGCACAGCCAATCCGAGGTATAACGAATATTGCTTTGCCACATGAACAGGTATACTGCCATCAAAGCGAACCAGTAAGGCGAACCAATAAGATATCGATAATAGAACGGCATCTAAAATCATCAAAAGGAACTCATTAAGCCGTCTCATAAATACTCCTAGAATTTTTCTTATTATACATCAAGCCATATATAGGCGCAAAAATATCATCTTTATCCATAACAAGAGACCAATCTCTCTCCTTCAGAATTTGATCAATTCTCTTGCCATTTTAAGCACTGTGGTACCCATCTAAAAGAAAAGCGCCTTACTAAAGAATTAATCAATACACAGGAGTACCCATGCACCTATGCAAAACATCGTCTTCAAAACTTAGATCACTGTTGTTGCGCTCCTGCAGAAGAGGTAATCGTCAAACGCAGGATATCCGCAAATCTTCTCACATTGTCCTGCCAATTATACATTTCTTCTACTCGCGTCCTTCCTGCCATTGCGAATGATTGATACAGTCTCTGATTGTTCAAAAGTCTGTTTATCTCAAGACACATAGCTTCAGGATCGTGAACCGGAACAAGAGAGCCGGTTACTCCATCTAAAATAACTTCCGAGAAACCTGGTGTTTGAGTTGCGACCACAGGTATACCTGCCGCCATAGCCTCAATAGCAGAAACTCCAAAGCTTTCAGTCACCGAAGATAGTAAGAATAAGTCAAGTTTGCTCAGAGCTTCCGGGAGTACTCGGTGATCCACCCACCCATGAAAAGTAACTGAATCCTGCAAGCCCAGCTCTGCCACCAGTCGCTCGAGTTCGGACCTGGACGGGCCATCTCCAAAGAGTTCCAGCTTTAGACATCGTCCCTCTTTCTTTTGCATTTCTCTGGCCATAGCAAATGCTTTAATCATATCGTCAATAGCGTAGACGGGGCTAAGTATTTTACAAGTTCCCAATCGAACAATGTCATCAAGCGTTCGTTGTTCATATTTGAACTGCTCCAGTTCCACGCCAAAAGGCACTACATGGATATTTTGTTTGAGGCCCGGAAAAACTCTCTTTATTTCTTCTGCCATAATATGTGAAGTAGAGACGATCACATCTGCAAATTGGATATTTTTTTTCAGGATCCATTTGTGTATTAGTGTCTTATTTGGAAACTCGAAGATATCTGAGCCCCAAAAATTTAAAACAGCAGGTCGACGACGACTTAGCCGTAGTATTGTCCCATATCCGCTAGCATAATGAGCATTGTAGATATCAAAGTCTCGTCCTTTTAATATTTTGTTTAATTCCTTATGAGCTTTAAAATAGGACATCTTCCCCGAAGAGGGCAGATAAACAACCTCTACTGTATCTTTAATGGCAGCTGTCACATCTCGATGAATATCTAGTGAAAACAGACTTACATGGAAATATTCAGAAAGTGCATTGACCCATCGATGCGTGTGTACGCTATTGGCTGCTGAGAGGAGCGCTAGTTTTGGTAATTTCAAGTTTTACTCTCCTGAATCTTGCTTTGGATTTTTAGTTCATGTATACTTTCTACAAACTGTGCAAAGACAACTTGATTATATATTTCACTCAAATGACATGCAAGGAGTATCCATGGCGCCTAAAACCCTGATCAAAGAAGTACAAGCAATAGAGTTGGAAATTTTATTGGAGGTTGATCGCATCTGCCGTGAGTACGAAATTCCATATTTCTTAGATAGCGGTACCCTCCTCGGAGCCGTTCGTCACAAAGGATTCATACCTTGGGATGACGACATTGATATCGGCATGCTTCGTTCCGACTACGAAAGATTTCTTTCCATTGCCAACAGGGAACTGGGGAGCGAATATTTCTTACAGACTTATCGCACAGATGGCGCTCCCATCATGTTTGCAAAAGTGAGAAAAAAGGGAACCACCTTTGTTGAATTCCGTCTCCGTAATATCCCGATGGAACACGGATTGTTCATTGATGTTTTCCCCTACGACTTTCTTCCTCAAGAAGGTGATGTGTGGCAACATATTAAGGCATGTGCAGATATGTATCAAAAATTCCAATATCGCCTGATACCCGACCGCGCACTTCGTCCGGACGGGAGTTTGACTTGGTATCCTAAAGCTATCTTACGCAGGATGGTTCATTGGGCCCATTTTTATATTTCTCCTGAAGAGATCGAGATCGGAAGAGCACACGTCTGAACTCCAGTCACATCACGATCTCGTA
>CALFKA010000025.1 GCA_937880545.1 uncultured Clostridia bacterium
TTCCGATCTGGTAATGGTTGAATCGACTATACGAAAATCTTGAAAGCAATACGGAGAAGGTCTGGCGAATGAATGCCGGACCTTCTTTTCAAGCCAGTAAACTTCCAATCCTTATGTGGAGAATAATTGCTCTTCTAGAGAAGAATAGGACAGGACTTGCTACCTTTAGACATGAAATTATTCTATCGTCAGATGCTTCTTCCCAACTTCGGGAAAGTTCTCCCATCAAAAAACGCCTCAAAGTATCGCGTGTTTCTTTTTCTTCTCTCTCCAAGAAGTATCCATAGAGAGAATGAAGGGATCGCAGACACGGCTGTCCCGAGTCACAATCAATAATAATGTGATGATCATCACATAAATATACATAAAAACGTAAAATCGGATATACACTAACAGAGCGGGAGTCTTAGAAAATTTGCTGAGAAATCTCGCCGTAAGACCAAGCTCAGGGTGCATTTCCCGCTTGAAAACCTGAAACTCGATGGAGACCTTTTGAATATTCCTCTTTTCTCGTCGACAAGACTCTTCGTCTTATTGACATCGCTGTAAGCGAGGCAAGCACAACATCGGAGTAGAATAAGACTGCGTTTCCTGAGGGTAGTGAGTCCCTTTGACGTTGGTTCTATGGGTCTAACAGGTTTCAGCGAATTTTAAAAGCATTTGAAGTGATCCACAAGGAACCCATCTGTCGACAACCTGAAACCTTTAGATCTCTTTAGATTTGAGATCCCGGTAATTTCATGGGGTAGAATGACAAAAGGTAAGTACACGCAACGTTGAAAGGAAACACCATGTCTTCACTTATTGAAAAAATCAGGCATCACCGTGCCCTGTCTGCTTTTTTGATCTTTCTTCTGCTTTTTATGGTCTTCTTTTTCGTCAGTGGTTTTTCTGAAATCCTGCTTCCTCCTCTGTATGAAAAGTGGATTGGAAGTCTGGATGAAGGGGTCCATGAATACTACTATGATACGATCGTTGAACTGATTCTGGTCATCGCTCTGGTTCTGGCATTCTGCCTGGCACATAGATCGTCTCCTGCTGCTATGGGACTTGTTAACCTGAAAGAGGGAGTCATGCCCTTTCTTCGGGGGCTTTTTTATGGAGCGGGAGGTGTGACTCTGATCACCGGCGTACTGTTTCTGAAAGGGGATGTATCATTTAGCACTTTTTCGCTGAAGCCGGGAGTCTTTGCTATGCTGGTCTTTTTTGCGGGGGTCGCTCTCTCAGAAGAAACACTCACGCGTGGCGTGCTACAGCATACATTTGTCAGGAAAGGCTATGTGAAACTCGGGCTGATTCTTCCTTCTCTGCTCTTTGGAGCACTTCATCTGGGCAATCCTTCTGCTACCTGGCTTTCGATCTTTAATACGATGTTGATCGGGCTGATTCTCGCTCTTGGAGTGTATCTTGGGAAAAATCTGTATTCAGCCATCGGTTTTCACCTCACTTGGAACTTCTTTCTGAGCATTGTCTATGGCCTGCCGGTAAGCGGCTTCGATTTTTCAAAGTACAGTATGATGCAGGCTCAGCTGAAGCAATCGGATATCTGGAATGGCGGGGAATATGGAATCGAAGGGGGACTTCTGACGACGATTCTGTTTTTCATCGTTCTCGGTGTACAGGCTTTTCTGTTGACTCAAGGTAAGAGAGTGAAATCTTCATTGCCTGCCGAGGAGTTCGCGGAGTCAGATGCTAAAAGCAATCAAATGGGAGGGTAGCTTCCTGTCGGATTTCTGATGATGGAGCTGTTGCATACTACTTGAATGAAGAATGACAGCAGCTCTTTATATTTACGTCATGCCCTCGAAAAGTATTGAGATCGCCTCAGAAAGCGGTCTTTTCGAGCTGCTTATTATGGTGAAATGCTCGTAAAAGATAGACTTTCCTCGTGCAGTGTAACCATGCTCTCAGTGGCGAGATAGAGATAATGGGTATTCATTGAACAGATACAAGTGTATCTGTTTGAAAAACACTCTTCCATGCATGCTCAGTAACCGAAATGCGATGGCTGTTGAAATAGATGGGAGACGTGAAATGAAGAAAGGAATGCTGGGTACCCTGTTTTTGTCGGTCCTGCTCCTGGCTTCTCCCGCCTTTGCAGTAGGAGCGGCGGAGGTGGCGGAGAAAACGTGGCCGACAAGCATCTGGGTGATAGGAGGACTGTTGGTATTTTTCCTGGCGGGACTCTTCTACCTACTCAATGCGTATAATAAAGCCGGAAGAGATAAGCGCTGATCAAAGCGCACAAAGACGAATATGGAAGCACTGCGAAGGTTGTGGTGCTTTTTTTGTTTTGGGAGTTGACAGAAGGAAGGGGGTATCCTATTATATAAATATATAAGCAGTTAATTATATGAAGGGGGAGAATCCATGACATGCTATGACAACCTGGATCAGGTGGCAGATCTGTTCAAGGTACTTGGAGATGAGAACCGTCTGCGCATCCTATGCCTGTTGATGGAAAAAGAACACAATGTGACGGAGATCGCTTCCCATCTGGACATCTCGCAGCCTGCGACATCTTCGCACTTGAGGATTTTGAAGAATCATTATGTCGTGAAATACCGAAAGGAAGGGAGGGAGGTCATCTATAGCCTCGATGACGATCATATCTATAAGATTCTCGAACAGGCAAGGACACACCTCAGCCATATTTACCGATGAAGACAACCTGGTATCTGCACGGGCTGCACTGCGCCAGCTGTGCTGTGAAAATAGAAACAGAACTTCAGGAGCATCCCGGAGTGCAAAGAGCGGTCATTGACCCTGTGCGCTCCCGCCTTGTCGTGTGGAGTGAAGAGCGTCAGCTAGCCCCTATTATTGAAGAGGTCGTACATCGCCATGAGAGTCATGTCGAGGTGCGCAGAGAGGCTCTGGAGAGGGAGAGTATTCCCATTCCCTGGCTTCTTATCGGATCCATTCTTCTCTTTGCCGCCTCCTTCTTTGTTGAGGGGACGCTCAAAATTATTCTCGCCCTTGGCGCTTACGTACTGGGAGGACATCGGGTCATTCCTTCGGCTTTTCGCACGCTCTTCACAAGAGATATTTTTAATGAGAACTTTCTCATGACACTGGCCACCTTCGGCGCTATTTACTTGGGTGAGTTTGCCGAGGCGGCGGCCGTCATGTTGTTTTTTGAGACTGGGGAATACTTCCAGGATCTGGCGGTCGAGCGATCGCGAAAAAGTATCTCCGCCCTCATGGATCTTCGACCGGATCGGGCAAAGGTTGAGCGTGACGGGGAAATCTTTGGAGTAGACCCCGCAGAGGTCGCTATCGGTGAGATCCTCCTCGTTGCTCCTGGAGAGAGAGTGGCCATCGACTCGGTTGTCCACGAAGGAGTTTCCTCGCTCGATACGAGCTCCATGAGCGGAGAGTCACGCCCGGTTGCGGTGGAGGAGGGATCTGATGTCTTAAGCGGAAGTATCAACCGCACTCATGCCATCAAACTGCGGACAGTCAAGTCGTATGGAGACTCTGCGCTTGCCCGGGTACTCGACATGGTGGAAAATGCTTCGTTAAAGAAAGCGCCGACGGAGCGCTTCATTACGCGATTTGCCAGATACTATACACCGGCCGTTGTGGGGATTGCTCTTCTCCTGGTGCTCGTGCCCACATTTTTGTTCGAACAGCCCTTTGAAACATGGTTGTACCGCTCGCTCATTTTTCTTGTCGTCTCCTGCCCCTGCGCTTTGGTGGTGTCAATTCCCTTGGCGTTTTTTGCCGGTATCGGCTCAGCCAGCCGTCACGGCATTCTGATCAAGGGGGGGAGTGATCTCGAGATGCTCGCCTCTGTGCGGACAATCGGGTTTGACAAGACCGGCACGCTGACAGAAGGTCGCTTTGCCCTTCAAGAGATCCATCCAAAGGAGGGGAAAGACCCACAGAAGATGCTGGAACTGGCGGCGTATGCAGAGAGCCTCTCGTCGCATCCGATCGCCGATTCTCTTGTCAAGGCATATGAAGAACCCATTGATTACAGCCGCTTAAGCGGGATGGAAGAAGTCAGTGGTTCTGGCGTCTTGGCACTTGTGGACGGACAAGCGGTCCGCGTAGGGAAGAGTGGATTTGTTGGAGTTGAGGAGAACCTTCCCGGCATTCACCTGAGTGTGGACGGGGAGTACTGGGGAAGTTTTGTCATTGAAGACGCCCTGAAGAAGTCCGCCAAAGGGACGATCAAAGAACTCAAACGAATCGGCAAAGAGATTCTTCTCCTGAGCGGTGATGCACCTGTACATGTACAGGAAGTAGCCGAAGAATTAGGGATCAAAGAGTACCGAGGAGGCCTTCTTCCGGATGAGAAGGTCTATGCTGTGGAGGAAGTCGCCAAAAGTCGGAGAGTTCTCTTTGTGGGAGATGGCATCAACGATGCCCCTGTGCTCGCCGCCGCAGATGTGGGAGTGGCGATGGGAGGGGTGGGAAGTGATGCTGCGATGGAGGCAGCTGATATCGTCCTGATCAGCGATGAGATCGACAAACTCCCTCTGGCTCTGGATATTTCACGTCGCACCAAAAGCATCTTGATGCAAAATATTGTCCTCGCCATCGGCATCAAAGTCCTTGTCATGCTACTTGGCGCTGTAGGGCTTGCCAATATGTGGCTTGCTGTCTTTGCCGATGTGGGGGTCGCACTCCTTGCGGTTCTCAACAGTCTGCGCATCTTTTTGCAGACGCCAAAGAGAGTGTCAGAATAAAGGCTTCGGCCTTTTTTCTTTTTGTTTCCCTACTTAAGTAGGATATAATAGATTCTATACATGAAGGAGGATATGGATGAAGAGCCAAGTGTTTTTTACACCTTACACTACATATGATCCCACCGCTCTTAGCGCCATCGCAAAGAAGCTATTTGAGAAGGTGGTCGAGGCAGAGGCGTTTGCTTTTGCCGAAGAAGTGCCGATAAAAGTGACCTTTGGAGAAAAGGGCAATACGACCTTTCTAGGACCGGATTGTTTTGAAGGTATAATTGATGCTCTTGAAGAGCGGGGAGTCAAGACTCGCTTCATGGACAGCAATGTCCTCTACCGCGGCTCCCGCACGACGCGCGAGAAACATCTCGAGACGGCGAAGGAACATGGCTTTACCCGCCTGCCTATTACGATCGCCGATGGCCATCATGGCGAAGAGACGTATGAAGTTCCCATCCAAGGGACATACTATGACTCTGTCATCCTCGGAAAAGCGTATGAACCCTTTCGGCAGTTCGTGGTGTTGGCTCACTTCAAAGGACACAGCCAAGCCGGCTTTGGAGGGGCCATGAAACAGCTGGCGATGGGATTTGCCAGCCGCTCAGGGAAGATGGCGCAGCACGCCGGTATCCGCCCCTGGGTCCGGGAATCCAAGTGCATTACCTGTGGTACCTGCCTGGACTACTGTGATCATGGCGCCATCACCATTGGAGAGTATGCAGCCATCGATCCGCAAAAGTGTGTCGGCTGCGCCGCTTGTATAGCGGGATGCCCCACAGGTGCGATTGTCAACGACTGGAGTGGGGAAAACTTCATTGAAAAATTAGCGGAATACGCCTATGGAGCGCAGAAAGACAGACAGATGATCTATGTCAACTATCTCCTCAATATTACAGAGCTCTGTGATTGTGTCGGGGAGCCACTGGAAATTATAGCTGACAATATCGGAGTCCTCGCCTCGAGCGATGGCGTCGCCATCGACAAGGCGTGCCTTGACCTTCTTCAGGCAAGCGAAGGCAGCACGCTCTTTGAAGACGGTCGCACGGCGCTGAAACACGCTGCCAAACTGGGTATGGGATCACTAGACTACGAACTGATCGAAGTGTAGGAGTAGGTATGAAATTATCGATAGAACGAATCCTTGAACTCTCGGATGCTTTTGGACCTTCCGGCTTTGAAGACGAGGTGGTTGCTCTTCTCGAGAAATATCTGATAGAGAGCTCGTATGAGCTGCGGGAAGATGCCCTCCGAAACCTCTATGTAAAGAAAGAAAAAAAAGACGCCCTCCGCATAATGCTTGATGCACACACGGATGAGGTCGGCTTTATGGTGCAGAGTCTTCTCCCGCAGGGGACGATGCGGATGGCGCCGATCGGAGGATGGAGTCCTTCCCAGGTCAGCTCTCTGCGTCTCGTAGCAAAAAACAGAGAAGGGGAGAGGATTGCGGGTGTTGTCGCCTCCCGTCCTCCGCACTTTGGAGGAGAGCAGGACAAGGGGCCGGATCTCTCCACCATGGCCTTTGATGTGGGAGCGGCTTCACCTGATGAATTAAAAGAAAGCTACGCCATCGACCTGGCCACACCTCTTGTGCCTTATGTAAAGAGCCGTTTTGATGAAAAGAGGGGCAAACTCTACGGAAAAGCCTTTGACTGCCGGCTGGGTTGCGCTGCTCTTTTGGAGACGCTCCTTGCTCTGGATGGGAAAGACAGTCCGTTTGAGATCGTGGGGACCTTTTCTTCCCAAGAGGAAACAGGGTTTCGCGGCACACAGGTGAGCGCAAGAAATGTCAAGCCTGATGTCGCCATTGTCTTTGAAGGGGCACCGGCGGATGACACTTTTCCTGTTGATCAAGTACAGTGCGCCTTAGGCAGAGGTCCGATGCTTCGCCACATGGACAGGAGCATGATTACCAATCCGCGCTTCCAGCGCTTTGCCCTCGACACCGCAAAAAAGGAAGGGATTGCCCACCAGGAAGCTGTCCGCCTCGGCGGTGGCACGAATGGAGCCGTCATCCACCTCATGGAGATGGGGGTACCGACGGTTGTCCTCGGGGTTCCGGTGCGCTATATCCATGCGGGCGAAGGGATTGCTCTTCTAAGTGATGTGGAGAATACCGTTCGTCTGGCGCTGGCTATTATAGATCATCTGACGGAGGAGATTATCGGAACCTTTTAGGTAATTCTTCTTTTCGGGTATTCTGATAGGCATGCGCCATGGAGTGAAAGCCAAGCTCGTTCATTGCCTCGGTGACGTAGTGGCGGATGACGCGAGCAGGGACAATCTTTTCATGGCACTGTTCCATCTGAATGCGACATGTGTTGATCTTACTCATCGTAATCTTTACAATCTGCTCGATATCACCGCTGCTCAGGTGCTCCGGCACACTATCGGATGTCAGTTCGATACTGGAGCGCAGCTTGGACTCATCAAATCTCTCCACGCGCTCTCCTGAGTGCAGGATGAAAAGTCCCTCCCGGTCTTTGTAGATTTCATTGAGGACCCGGAGGTGGAGATTGTAGAGATGTTCGTTAATGCGACTCGGTGGGATATCGGAGTTTAGATAGAACTTCACTAAGATATCCATCAGTTCTTGTTCGGTCATGATGATTCCTTTCTCTTGCGCTTACAGCAAAGTCTTTATGGGAGGTATGGGTGAAAAGGTTTCTCTATCTTCTTAGCCGGGGCGCC
The DNA here is from genome assembly GCA_937880545.1 of uncultured Clostridia bacterium. GTDB lineage: Bacteria > Bacillota > Clostridia > Peptostreptococcales > Acidaminobacteraceae > DUVM01. Next base: position 7,374 of record CALFKA010000025.1, read on the forward strand.
GGCAGAGGCAAGTCCATACGTTATGTTCGCGATATACAGGATATTTTCGTTTCTCATGGGATGCAGGATCAGTTAGAGCTACGCCTGACTGAGCATGAGCGCCATGCGACGGAGCTGGCATATGAGTTTGCCACAAAGCACGGCGAGGACGGTGTCGTCTATTCCTGTGGTGGAGACGGAACTCTGGGTGAGGCAGCCAGCGCCGTACTGGGCACAGGGTGTGCCCTCGGTGTCGTCCCTCTGGGAACCGGCAACGACTTTGCCAAGAGCGTCCTCAGCACGCTGGCGCCCGAGAAAGTCCTGCAGGCGTCACCGTTTCCTGATATCCGTCCGATCGACGTCATAGCTCTCCATTTAGAAGGCCAGGAAGACAAAGATGTCCTGTGCATCAATGTTATGTCTTTTGGATTTGATACCCTGGTTCTGTCAAAGACCTACCTTTTACAGGAAAAATTCCCTTTTTTGGGAGGGGTGTCGTACTTTGGAGGCGTAGTGGCTTCGCTGTTTAGTAACAAGAGTTTCCTGACCCGTATGACGCTCACCCGTGTAGACGGCCGTGTCGTCACTTTTGAGGAGGATCATATCCTCGCTGCGCTCTGCAACGGAGGCTATTACGGAAATGGCTTCCACCCCGCTCCGATGGCAAAGGTCGACGACGGCGTCCTCCATCTGGTGCTCGCAGAGACCATGAGCACGGGGCAGATCTTGCCGCTGATCCTTAAGTATAGAAACGGCACATTGGTGGACGATCCCAGAGTTCGCTTTGAGTCGGTCGTCTCCGGTGTATTTGAGGGGGTGGAAAGACCTATACTTGGCAATCACGACGGAACGATCTTTGAGACAAATAAAGTCACCTTCCGCGTGCTTCCCAAAGCGCTTCCTTTTGCCTTTTTGGATGTGTGAACCAGAAAAGAAACAAATACGTCTACCAGGGAGTGAAGAGCTCCCTTTTTTATTCACTTCTTTCATTAATGGAATGGTTTTTTCTATCGCTCTACGCTTTGCATAGGTATTATCTATCGCGGAAGCGCCCGTACTCAGCGGATTACAAGGGTTTCCCTGATATAATGACGGAGGGAGGGAATATGTATTTTGATCATGCAGCGACAACGTTTCCTGTGCCGGAAAAAGTCATCGAAGCCGTGGCGAATGCCATGAAAAGTGTCTCCAGTGCGGAGAGGGGGAGTAGCCCCATGGCGCTGGATGCTTCGAGAAAGCTCTTTGAGGTAAGGGAAAAAGTTGGCTCCCTCTTTGGGGCGAGTCCCAAGCGGACTATTTTTACGATGAACGCCACACAGAGCCTTAATACTGTACTTATGGGACTATTTGTCCCGGGCGACCACGTGATTACTACCTCGCTTGAACATAACAGCGTACTCCGCCCTCTGTATTTTCTAGAGTCCACGGGAGTGGAACTGACGATCCTGGACTTCTGCCGTCCGGAAGAACTGCTCTCACTGATGGAAAAATCACTCAAACCCAATACAAAAGCTATCGTCATGACCCATGTGAGTAACCTGCTCGGATGGGTGCTTCCTTTAGATGATGTCGCTTCATTTTGTCGGGAGAAGGGCATTCTCCTGGTCATCGATGCTGCGCAAAGCGCCGGTCTTTTGCCGGTGCGTATTTCTGATGGAGTCAGCGCCGTCTGCTTTACAGGACACAAGGCCCTTCTGGGTCCCCAGGGAACCGGTGGATTTTGTCTCGGTTCCGGCGTGGAGGTAGAACCTCTTCTTCGAGGAGGCACCGGCGTGCAGACGTTTTCGAAAGTTCATCCACCACAGATGCCGGTGAGATTGGAAGCGGGCACCCACAACCTCCATGGGCTGGCAGGGCTCGGAGCGGCGGTCGATCTTCTTATGGAAGAAGGGATGGAGCAGCGATGTAAGAAAGAACGCTCCCTGCGAAAGCTTTTCTATGATCTCCTAAAAGATGAGAAAGACATTGTGTTTTATGGTGCGGAGGAAGAGGCACTGGGAGTGATCCCCCTCAACGTCGGAGACCTCTCTTCTGCAGAAGCGGGCGATTGGCTTGCAAAGGAGCACGGGATCGTCACCCGGACAGGGGGGCACTGTGCGCCACTTGCCCATGAAGCTCTTGGCACGAAGGAGCGGGGCATGATCCGCTTTAGTTTCGGTTACTCGAATACCGCTGAAGAAGTACAACAAGCAGCACAAGTGCTGCTGGAATTGATACATAGAAAGGGAATCATATGAGATCAAGAAAACTACTACTCTGGGGCATAGTGACCGGTCTGATCGCAGCGGCGCTGGCATACTTCGGTAACCCGAAGAATATGGCCATCTGTATTGCGTGCTTTGTCCGCGACATTTCCGGTTCGCTCAAGTTCCACCAGGCCGCCGTGGTTCAATACTTCCGGCCTGAAATTGTCGGCTTTATCCTCGGTGCTTTTATTCTCGCGCTGGTAAAAAACGAGTTCCGCTCGACAGCGGGAAGCTCCCCCATGATTCGCTTCTTCCTAGGAATGGCGATGATGATCGGCGCCCTCGTCTTTCTGGGATGTCCCACACGCATGGTACTGCGCATGGCATCCGGAGAAATCTCCGCATACATAGGTCTTATAGGTTTTGTTGGGGGCGTGGCAACAGGAATCTTCTTCCTGAAAAAAGGATACTCACTTGGAAGATCACAGGTAACGAAAAAGGCCAGTGGCATGATCCTGCCGGTCGTATTCGTCCTGCTGTTTATCGCCACCTTGGTAGTTCCGGGCAAATTTGCCTTCAGTGAGAGCGGTCCGGGAAGTATCCATGCACCGTGGCTGATCTCGCTTGCAGCTGGTGTGGCGGTCGGCATGATTGCCCAGCACACCCGCATGTGCTTTGCCGGAGGCGTCCGCGATGTCATTCTCATCCGTAACTTTGAACTCTTCAGTATTCTCGTGGGTATCTTCGCATCGATGACGGTTTACAACCTAATTAAAGGTGATTTCAATCTCACGATGTTTGGCCCGGTGGCACACGCACAGCATCTGTGGAATATTCTGGGTCTGTACGTAGTAGGATTCTCCGCTATTCTTCTCGGTGGCTGCCCACTTCGTCAGCTGATTCTCACAGGACAGGGATCCAGTGATGCGGCAGTGACGGTGCTGGGCATGCTGATCGGTGCAGCAGTCGCTCACAACTTTGGCTTTGCAGCCGCTCCCGCAGCGGCAGCAACCGCAGACGCGGCAGCAGTAGCGGGTGGTCCAAGTACTGCCGGCATGATCGCTGTGGTGGTGTGTATCGCATTCCTCTTTGGCGTAGGGTTCTACGGCACAAAGAAGGAAGCAAATTCATAGGAGGAAATAATGGAAGTAGATGTCAGAGGCCTTTCGTGCCCGGAACCTGTGATGCAGGTAGCGGCGGCTCTTAAAGAAAGTCCGGAAAAAGTCGTGGTGATCCTCAGTGAGGCGCATTCGGTCGCCAATGTCAAAAACTACGCTCTGGAGCACGGCTATCGTGTCAGCCAAGAAGCCAAAGGCTTTGATTACCTGTTAACTCTGGAGAAATGAAGACATATCTTGTGACGTTCTTTACCGTCTCGGACGCCCTCCTCGCAGAGAGGACGGCAAAAGAGAAGGGACTTGAGGGTCGGTTGATCCCGGTCCCCAGAGAAATCTCTACAGGTTGTGGCATTTGCATGAAAATAGAGACGGAGGATCCTCAGGAGCTACTCGATGCTCTCACCGAAGCCGATGTCGATATTGATGCGTGTGTCGCGTGGGAAAAAAAGCTGTAAAATCAGGCACCGGTGGTATGAGCCGGTGCTTCTTTTTGCAAAAAAAGAAGACCACCGAGGTGGTCAAAAAGGAGGGTTATGCAGTAAAGATACCCTCTTTTATTTTGGCAAAACGTCTATAGGTTAAGTGGAGTTGCGATCTTTGGTGTAAAATCTCTTATCTGAAAGTACCGGCGGATATCTTCGGCAGATCGGAAGAGCACACGTCTGAACTCCAGTCACATCACGATCTC
>CALFKA010000026.1 GCA_937880545.1 uncultured Clostridia bacterium
CCTGTGCCTTGTGGAAGGGAAGATGGGACTCCATCTTTGAATCCAGGTGGATGTCTGAGCAGTGGATAATCTTCATGGCCTGCCTTTCAGATGATGTAAACGAACTATTACTATTTTATAGCAGATAGACGATATCCTCAAGGAAACGGAAATTTGTCATTTTCTTTTATGTTCTTGATAGATGGAGGTTCTTCCGTTAGCATGGAATATATACTGATATGTACTTCACTTTTCTGATCAGAACACTTCTACATACATACAAGCTAGGAGGGACCCATGAAAACCATTTCCAAAGACAAGCTCGTCTACGCATTCGATAAAGAAAATCCACCGGTCGACACCATTCATTCGGGTGATACTGTGCGCTTTGAGACCTGTGACTGCTTTACCGATACCGTACTCTCAGAAAATGACCTGATGATGGATCTTGACTTCACAAAAATTAATCCGGCAACCGGTCCTATATTTATTGAAGGCGCCGAGCCCGGCGATGTGCTTCAGGTGGAGATACTGAAAATCGAAGTCCATCCACGTGGAGTCATGGCTGTCGCTGAAGGGGAAGGATTGTTGGGAGAATACGTTCCCTTTGCACAGACAAAGATCTTTCCGCTAAGTGGCGATACCATCGAGATGTTTGGTCTCACCCTCCCACTCACCAAGATGATTGGCGTCATCGGTACCGCTCCTGCCGGAGAACCCATCTCCAACGGTACACCGGGTGAACACGGCGGAAACATGGACTGTACGATCATCAAAGAAGGTTCCGTCCTTTTCCTGCCGGTTCATGTTGCAGGTGGTCTCCTTGCCCTCGGCGACCTGCACGCAGTGATGGCTGATGGTGAGATCAGTGTCACCGGAGCCGAGTCTTCCGGAGAGGTGGAACTCAGGGTCACCGTACTCAAAGACAGTCCGCTGCCCACACCTTCTGTACTGACAGATAAAATTTATGCCACCTTATCCTCTGCGAAGACCATGGAGGATGCCTCTAAGGAAGCCTCCAAGAAAATGATTGACTTCCTCATCTCTGAAGCCGGCTTGAGTTTCAATGAAGCCTACATGCTACTCTCCGCAACCGGCAAACTCTCGGTCTGCCAGGTGGTAGACCCTCTCATGACCATGCGTATGGAAGTCAGTAGAGACCATCTCGACAAACTCATAGGAAGAGAGTGGAAGTAAGTACTAAACATATGCTTAAAATCAGCACCACCCTTAAAAGGATGGTTTCAGGTAGGCCTATAAGGCCTTTTTACCGGCCAGCATCTCAAGATGCTGGCTTTGTTCTTTTGCTTATCCCTAAAGGGGTGCTCTTTCACAATAAGCTTATCAAGTACTATGTCATGCTTCTCTTGCTCTTGGATATATTATTGTATGGTCGCTTCATTAAGACCTACTGTACTCACATCATATCCAATCGCCCAAACGCGGCGGTTTCCAAACTTATATTTGAGATTTGCATGCTTATCGAAAATCACGAGTGCACTCTTTCCCTTAAGATATCCCATAAAACTCGATACTCTTATCTTAGGCGGAATGCTCTCCAACATATGAACATGGTCGCTCATCATATGGTCTTCGATTAACTCCACTCCTTTATATCCGCAGAACCGCCTGAGTATCTCTCCTATCGATTGACGATATTGATTGTAGATGATCTTACGCCCATACTTTGGGGTGAACACAATATGATACTTGCACATCCATTTCGTATGACCTAGGGGTCAGGCTCTGACTCAAACTATTGTGTTGGTTAGACATCGAATACCTTTCCTTTCTGCATAGCGGGTAGCTTTATGTTTCACACGTTGGCGCACCCAACGGACTAAAGTCTTTAACAAAAAAGGCTACACCGGAGGACAGGTGTAGCCCTTGCAAAACAAGATAGTTAAATAACTTGTTTGCCACGAATAAATAAGTGTCTGACACTCGAATAGATGTCGAGTGGATGCTTATCCCATAAAGCAAAATCGGCTTCTTTACCCACTTCGATACTTCCCAGATTCTTATCAATTCCCAAAATCTGAGCTGGATTTCGTGTCACCATCTGCAATGCATCTTTCTCCTCAACGCCCGATTTATGCGCCATGATAGCCCAGAGAATCAATGAAGATTGTGGGTGAACCGGGTGATCCGTCATGATCGCAACTTTAACTCCATTCCGATGTAAAGATCCGGGTGTGTCGAAGGTCATATTCTTGAGTTCGACTTTACTCTGAACACCAAAGGAAGGGCCTACAATCGCAGGAAAACCACTGTTCATAATCGCTTCCGGGATCAGATGTCCTTCGGTGCAATGATCCAGTGTAATTCGTAGATCAAATTCTCTGGCAATACGAATAGCCGTAGCAATATCATCTGCTCTGTGAACATGGAACTTCATGGGAACTTTTTTTTCTAGTACAGGGATCAATGATTCAAGCTTTTCATCAAAGGGAGGCAGTTGTGTAGGGTTTTCTGCATGAGTTTTGCGTTTGTAATAGTCACGGGCCTTCATAAGCGCTGTTCTCAAGATTGCTGCAATGGCCATTCTTGTGATCGGAGGCTTTCCGTTCGCACCAAAATAGCGCTTTGGATTCTCGCCTAAAGCAACTTTCATAGCACAATAAGGATTGACCACCATCTCATCTAAGGTCAGTCCCCATGTTTTTATAATAGCGACTTGCCCTCCAAGAACATTTGTACTTCCGGGGCCGGTAGCTACAGTAGTGACACCTCCCTGACGAGCTTTTTCGAAAGCCTTGTCCATTGGATTGATGGCATCGATTGCACGTAAATGAGGTGTCCACGGATCACTGCTTTCATTGCCATCTGCCCCTTCTGTCCCTACTGCTTCCTCCCACATGCCTATATGACTGTGTGCATCAATAAGCCCGGGTAACATATAGAGTCCTGAGGCATTCACGATACCTTCGCCGGAGTGTTCGCAAAATACCCCATCTTGAAAATATACTTCTTTTTTAACAAATTCTCCGGCTTGGTGATCCCAGACTCTTGCTCCTTTAATGACCATTCTTTTCCTCGTTTTCAAAGTGCGCCTGTAAGAAACGCATCAGGTTTTTTGACATGAACTTTTGTATGCATTCTTCGCTCACTCCTGCATTTTTCAATTCATGATGAAGCATATCTAGTTCCTCATAACCTGCCAAACAGTCAAAAGGCTTTCGGGGAAGGAGCTTGAGCTGCTGAGCAGGGATATAGGGGAGGATCATGTCATTGAAATCAAGTCCAAGCCCTACTTGATTCTCACCGCCCAACTCCAGAATGTGAATCACATGGCGAGCGACACCTCGGATATCTTCACTGAGAGAGCGTCCATCACTGACGGTAAAATTCATCCCATTGATGCCGAGAAATCCACCCCTTGAAATCATCGCGCGGACTTGCTGATCTGAAAGATTCCTGGGAGTATCACAGAGTGACCTGCAGTTGGCGTGTGAGACCATAACACTTCCAGGAAAAGCATCGAGTGCTTCAAAGAACCCTTTTTCATTCATATGAGCAAGATCCAGATACATTCCCAGTTTCTGCATTTTATCGAATAGCACCCGAGAAAAAGGACGCAGGCCACATGGAGAAAAACGGTCATCTTCAATAAAATCACTGCCATCTGCTGCTGCATTTCTTCTAGCCCAGCACACACCGACCCCTCTTACTCCGAGTGCGTAAAAAACGCTGAGCAAAGAGATATCCTCCCCAAGTGGCTCAATTCCTTCGAAAGAAAGCATAATAGCAATCTTTTTCTGCGAATGAATCCTTTGGATGTCTGTGAAATTATAAGCCAGAACAAAGTGTTTACTTTCTTGGATGTCGTCCAAGAGAGCCTGTAGTTGCAGGAGTGCTTTTCTCAGTCCGGACTCGGGCAAAAATTGATTTTCAATAAAAAGAGAGGAAATGATGAGGCGGACTCTACTACGCTTCACGGAAGGGTAGTAATCTTCCTCTAGGACATTCGTTCTTCCCCAGGAACGCTTCATGGCAACGTCCATTGCTAGGTCAAGGTGGGCGTCGGCTCTCATAATAAATACTCCCCCGAATTCTTTCTTCTCTCATCTCGTTCGGTCAGTAAGGGTATTACCTCATCTTTAGTTTTATCGATGACCTCGCTGAACAGGAGATTAATAAAAAACATTGTACTGAGCAGGGAATTCAACAAATAGTCTGTTTTTGATGGCGCAAAAAAAGAGAAATCAGAGAACGCAACATGAGGACAAGTGGGATAATCAGTTACTAATATGATCTTCCCTTTCTTTTCCTGACAGTCCTGACATAGATCCCGCATCCTGCGTGAATAGGGATACTGGTCAAAGAGTATCAAAACCTTTCCTTCTGCATGAGAAAGAAAACAGTCATCCACATCTTTAAATGAAGAGGGAGAGAAGCCAACAGGCAAGCCAATGCTCTGGAGCCTGTATGCGATGGTCTGTGCACTGAGAGCGTTTTCTCTGAGGCCGACGCAGAAGATATCCGTTGCAGTACAAATTGCTTCGACCGCAAGCTCGAATTCACGCAAATTCATTTGGCTGAGTACACCTTTGAGCGATTCCCGCTCCAACCGATACATACTTTGAGAGGAATGACTATACTGAGAATCTCGAAGACTTTGAAGCCGATCCCCAGCTGAGGAATGCAAAATCTCTTCAAGCTGAAGTTGCTTTTTAAAAGCGGCATAGCCGCTAAATCCGATAAACTTTGCAAAGCGCATCAGCGAAGTCGTTGAAATGCTTAGTTTTTTCGCAACATCCGCAATTGGTTGTAACGAAAAGAGTGTGCGGTTGTTGAGAATATACATGTAAATTTTTTTATCTGTTTCTGTCATCTGAGGGTGATGTTTATGCATCTTTTCAATCACTGTCATGAAACAACCTCATTGAAAGTGTGGTATTTGTGACAGGCTACCCAGTGACCTTCTCCTGCGATCTCTAATTCCTGCGTCTGTAGACAATTAGGCTCTATATAGGGACATCGAGTATGGAAGAGACATCCCTTTGGAGGGGAAGAAGGCGACGGGATCTCCCCATGTATGGCAGCCCTAATTTTCGATTTCCCGGATTCAAAATCCGGCATGGATTTTAGCAACGCCTTTGTATAGGGATGAAGAGGGTGTGTAAAGAGACTTTTTGCTTGCGCTCTTTCCACAACTCTGCCCAGATACATCACATAGATTTCATCACAGAAGTGCCGGACAATCTGGAGATCATGGGAAATGAATAGATAGGAGAGCGAAAACTCTTTTTTCAGTTCCAACATCAGATTGAGTATTTGACTCTGAATCGACACATCCAGTGCGGCGGTTGGTTCGTCACAGACGATAAACTCTGGCTGCAGAGATAATGCCCTTGCAATGCCGATTCGTTGTCTTTGACCGCCCGAAAATTGATGAGGGTATTTCTGTAGCGATTCTTCGCTCAGTCCACAGTTATGAAGTAGTTGAGCGGCAATTTCTCTTCTTTGTGTTCTAGTATAGTGGAAGTGTTTTCGTATTCCTTCTGTGAGGATGGATTCCACGGACATGCGAGGATCCAGACACGCATAAGGGTCTTGAAAGATCACCTGCATTTTTTTTCGGACGGCCATCAGTCTTTGTTGGGAAGCTTTATAGTTTTTTTCTATGTCAAAGAGTACTTCACCATCGAATTCAGCTCGCCCAGCTGTTGCTGGTTGCAGTGAGAGTAATGTTTTCCCTATGGTTGATTTTCCACAGCCAGATTCCCCAACCAGCCCTACCGTCTGTCCTCTCTGAATTTCAATGCTGACACCATCCACCGCTTTGACAACACCGCTTTTTTTAGAGAAAATTCCTTTTTGAATGGGATAATGCTTTTTCAGCTTTTCGATTCTCAGTATCGTATTCATAAGTCATTCCTTATAAAGAAAGCATCGCAGATAGCGAGTATCCATCTGTGAGACCGGGGGGAGAGAATGGAAGCACTTTTCCATTGCGTGCTGACAGCGTTGTGCAAAACGACATCCATTCAGAGTAGAAAAGTCTTCAGGTACACTGCCCTTAATAGCTCTGTAGCCGCTCTCCGGTGAGTAATTGCCAGGACGTGCTTCAATAAGACCCTTTGTGTATGGATGCATTGGATTTCGCAGAATTTCTTGAGAAACTCCGGACTCAATAATCTGGCCACAGTACATAACAGCTACTTCATCGGCCATCTCTGAAATGACACCTAAATCATGAGTGATAAACAAAATGGAAATGCCTGACTCACGTACCAAACGCTGCATCAATTCAAGAATTTGAGCCTGTATCGTCACATCCAGTGCCGTGGTTGGCTCGTCAGCTATTAGGAGGGAAGGTCGACAGCTAAGGGCCATGGCAATCATTACACGCTGGCGCATGCCACCGGAGAGCTGATGGGGAAAATAATTAAATACTTTTTTTTCGTCGGGAATTCCAACCTCTTGTAAAAGTTCGAGTACCCGATCTTTGCTTTCTTTTTTCTTCAAATGCTCATGAATCTTCAGAACCTCACAAATCTGCGGACCAATTCGCATCACTGGGTTTAGGCTTGTCATAGGCTCCTGAAAAATCATTGCAATTTTTTTACCTCGAATAGATGCTCTCTCTTTAGAACTCATTGCAAAGATAGATTCGCCTTCTACGAAAATATCTCCGGATTCACGATATCCGCCCGGCTGAGGGATAAGTCCCATAATAGAGAGCCCCGTCACGCTTTTTCCACTTCCACTTTCTCCAACCAGACCAAAAACTTGCTTCTTTTGAATCGCAAAAGAAAGATGATCGATAACGATTTTTTTTCCTGCGAAACTGCGAAATCCAATACTTAGATCTTTAACTTCTACGATAGGGTTCATCATTCACCTATACTTTCAGCTTCGGATCCAGCGCATCGCGGATACCATCGCCCAGAAAGTTAATCGACAGGACGGTTAAAAGAACGAGTACACCCGGCGGAATCCACAACCACCATTGTCTAGTAAGTACTCTCATGCTCTGGGCAGCTGAGAGCATATTTCCCCAACTCGGAATATCCGGCTTTACTCCGAGACCTAAAAAACTCAACGAGGCCTCCGTCAGTATTCCATTTGCAATGGCAAGTGTGGCATAGACAGTCACAGAAGCCATTACATTAGGGATAATATGTTGAAGGATGATCTCCCATCCGCTCAGTCCGAAAGCTCTAGCAGCATCGATAAACTCCCTTTTCTTCAAAGAGAGTACTTCTGCACGAACAATCCTGGCTACATTCGTCCAGTAAATCACAGCAATGATAATAATAATGTTCCTCATGCTGGGACCGAGTAGTGCCGCTACACAGATGGAGAGGATAAAAAATGGAAAGCACATGATGATATCCACTAATCTCATGATGATACTATCGGTCCAACCTCCATAATAGCCTGCGATGGCTCCAGCGAGCGTTCCAAGAAGGATCTGTGAGGCGCTAGCGAGCAGTCCAACGGTCATAGATACACGTCCACCATAAAGGAGCCGTGAGAATACGTCGCGGCCAAGATCATCTGTCCCTAGAAGGTGATCCACTCCAGGAGGAGACTCGATATTAAACAGATCGATTTCATTGACGCTATAAGGAGCAATCCACGGCGCCAGCAACGAACTTAATACAAGAAAGAGAAGCAAGACTCCTCCAAAGATAGCCAGTTTATTCCTCAGCAGCTTCTTCCACGCCAGAGCACGAGGGGAAAGGATATCGTTTTTCATCTACGCCTCCTCGTCATAACGGATTCTTGGGTCAGCCACTGCATAAAGGATATCAGCCAGCAGGTTGGAAAGGAGAATCACAACTGCCAACATGAGCATAATCCCCATCACTAGCGGATAATCTCTTCTTCCGATTGCATCGTAGTTGACTCTTCCGATTCCTGGCCAAACAAAAATAGTTTCGGTAAGTACGGCTCCCGAGAAAATTCCCGGTATGGAAAGAGTGATAATCGTGATGATAGACAGAAGGGCGTTTCTGAAGGCGTGTTTCCATATAACAAACTGTTCTCGCACTCCCTTAGCTCTTGCGGTGCGGATAAAATCCTGATCCAACACTTCGATCATTGCTGAGCGGGTATATCGCATAAAGGTTGCGGTGTGTAATAGTGCTAGAACAACAGTCGGCAAAATGAGATGTCTTAGAATATCGAGAGTTTTATTCACCCCCTGATAATCAGAGCCAATCGTCACCATTCCTGACGTAGGCAAAATAGGCCAATCAAAGGCAAACCATTTGATGAGGAGAAGACCGAAGAAAAATGCAGGAATGGAAAGCCCGATAAAACTAAAAATCGTCACACCATAATCTGCAATGCTATTTCTTCGAATGGCAGAAAATACGCCGGCAGGAATGGCAATCAGCAGACTTAACATGAGCGAAGTGCTTCCCAGTAAGATGGTGTTAGGAAGATAGTCGCTGATCACCTCTGTCACTGGCTTAGCAAATTGAATGGAATAGCCCAGATTTCCTTTAAGAGCAGAGAACATCCACTTAAAATATTGTATGTATATTGGATCATAATAGCCGATATCTCTGAGCATTTTTTCTCTCAGTTCCGGAGTAACATTGGGATTCATCGACTGGATAAATGGATCTCCCGGAGCCAGGTGGATCAACAAAAAAATGACGATGCTCACACCAAATAGGATGGCAACAGACTGGAGAAGCCTCCGAAAAAGATATTGTTTCATGGACTGTTCCTTATGTTTAGCAAAGTAGGAGAGTTTCCTCTCCTACTTTTATTCAATTTCCCAGTTATGAACGTTGAAGTAATCGACAAAGGTTGTTGGAGCATAGTTTTTCAGTCCATCGCTATGCGCTTTGGTGATATTCGGCGCATAAAGCAACACTGTGGGAGGATCATCGTTGTAGATCTTGGCAAATTCTTGATAGATGGTAGTGCGTTTCGCTCGATCCATAGTGAACAGACCTTCTTCCATCAGTTTGTCCGCCACTTCGTTTCTCCAGCCCGGAATATTCCAGGCAGCAACACCCTTTTCGTCAGAGGCAGCGCTTGAACTCCAGTATGGTTTAGGATCCGGATCCAGTGAGAGGGAGCTCCCCAAGAGGAATAACTCAAACTCGTGATTGCTCATTACCTTATCGAGGAGGGCATTAAACTCGAGTACTTCAAGCTCAACTTGAATCCCAACTTTGGCCAGTTGATCTTTAATAACCATCGCATATTGCTCGCGGATCTTGTTTCCTACCGGATACGTTAGTATCAAAGTGAGGTCTTCACCAGATTCGCTCTCTACAATACCATCTCCATTTCGATCTTCATAGCCGATACTTTTGAGAAGCTCTATGGCCTTCTGTGTATCGTAGGCATATTCATTTAAGTCTTCTTTTGGATATGCCCAAGAGGTGGGGAGGGTTGGGGCATTGATAATAGTTCCATTGCCTTGCAGCAACTGCTCTAGTATGGTTTGGCGATCTATGGCATATGTGATAGCCTGACGGATCTCTTTTGGTTGCAGCTTCTCATCTCTCATATTAAATCCCATATACTGATACGATTTACCTGGGAAAACGATGAGATTCATTCCTGTCTTCTTTAACTCTTCTAATTCATTGGGCTTAAAATTTGATACATCTGCAATATCAATTTCTCCATTTGCCATGGCTGCAACTGCAGTGTCCTGATTAGTAATACGGAAGATGTATTTATTCGTTTTAGGTACTCCCTGAAAGAAATTTTCATTCGCAGTTAATTCAACGTATTGCCCAGGGACGAACTCAGAAAATTTATACGGACCTGTTCCAATTGGCTTGTTCATAATATCAGTGGCATTCTTCCACTCACCGATCGCGGACTTTTCCCAGATATGTTTAGGGATAATGCCGACTTCTGTGCCGATTCTCTCCAAGGCGGGAGCATACGCTTCTTCATATGTTAGTTCAATGGTGTGAGGAGCCACTACCTTGACACCTTCTATTGTTTCAGTTACGCCTTCCCTGTGTGCTTGAGCAC
>CALFKA010000027.1 GCA_937880545.1 uncultured Clostridia bacterium
AACAAAGAAAAAAAAGAGGCTCAAACCATTAAGGCGAGCCTAAAGAAATCCATTCTTTTGGTCGGATCAGAAGTCTCAGGAAAGATCTACTACGGAGGCTGGTGTCACTCTCACCATGATAGCCAAAAGAAGGATTTGCTTCTTCTAAATTAGTGGATGCATCTTATGTTATGTTTTGTCCGATCAGGCAGTTACCTTGCTCTGCGAGACCAGGTTTACGCCCTGATACTTGATCGTCTTTGTCGGGCAGACCTGTGTGCAGTTGGTACACTGCAGGCACGCAGCCGGAGTGATAAGAGCAATGTTATCCGCTCTCACTCGCACTGCTTCTGCCGGGCACACCTTCTCGCATTTGGCACAGCCAATGCAGCCTTCCGGTGTCACCATCTGCGAGAAGCGCGCAGAGCGACCGAATACTCGCTGCAAAGCCCCAAACGGGCAGAGCAGGTTGTGGAAGACTTCCTGACGATATCGAAGGGTCACAAGGACGGACAGGACGATCCAGAAGAGCACAACAGGCAGATCGCGCTTCATCACTCTTTTTGCAAAGATCATGACTGCGACACTGAGAATCAGTCCTGCCCAGGCAACTTTTCCTGAAGCGAGCCAGCCCGGATTCTTGTCGGTCTGTATCTTCAGTTTTCTCGCCAACCACTCGGTCGGGCGCATCAGAGTATGCATGGGACAGACGTAGCCACAGAATACTCTTCCGAAGAAGAGGGCCAGCAATAGGCTTGCTCCAAATAGAATCAGCCAGAGATTCATCTTTCCTGTTCGAAGAAGAAAGAGAAATGCGGCCAAGAATAGTATACATACAGCATGGACAGCAGTTTTCATCACTTCACCTCTCTCTATTGCTATTTATCTATTCTGAAGGTAGAATCGAAAAAAAGGTGTTACCTTGGTAACACTCGGAGGATGTGTGATGAAACATATGAAAGAATGGCCGGCACTGCTTCATTCGCTGACAGAAGAAGATAAAGAGACCCTCTTCAACAAAGGCATTCTACGCATTGTATCTTACCAGAAGGGAAACATTATTCACCTAGAAGGTGAGCCCTGTACAAAGTTTGAGCTGATCCTCGAAGGGGTCGTCGTCATCGATCGGATTGATATCTCGGGAAATCTCCTGACTATCAGCGAATTAAAGGCCAATGAAATCCTCGGGGGCAATGTCCTTTTCTCCAAAGTACCTTACTACCCCATGACCATCACCGCCCGCACCGACGTCAGACTCCTTGAGATCGATCGGGAGGCTCTCTTTTCTCTCTTCCTCTCCCACCCCAATCTGCTACGCTCCTACTTGGAGCAGACAAGTGCCAACGCCTACATCTTAGGCGACACCCTCCGCCATCACATTCATACATCACTTCGGGAGCGCATCCTGCACTTTCTGGAAGAAGAGCGCCACCGCCAAAACAGTGACCGCATCCAGTTGACACTCACAAAAAAAGCATTAGCCGAAAAACTCGGTGTACAGCGCACCTCCCTCTCAAGAGAGTTGGCTAAGATGAAAGAAGACAGCCTGATCAGCTTTGACCGGGAAAGTATTACTATTCTATGAGTCGATATCGATTCCACGGATAAATGATCACTCCATCATCGGGCTTCTTTCTTGTTGTCCTATTTTCACAGGAGAAAATAAGTCCATTCTGAGTGATTCTCACAACGGTTAAGTCGGAGTCCTTTCGTTAATACATTTAGAGGGTACAATGTCTATGCATAGAAACAGAAGGAGGCGACTATGTACGACATCCGCAGACAGAATATCCATGATCTTAATGATATTATCTCTATCACCAACAATGCATTTCCCAAGTTCAAAGATGTGACACCAGAGGGAATGGAAAGAGAAAGAAATCGTCTGATTCAACTGATAGAAGATGAGCCGGAAGTAGAATTCTACGGTCTCTATGAAAATGACATCCTCATTGCTGTAGCTCGGTACTATCGCTTTCGCACAAATGTATTCGGAAGAGTGGTAGAAACAGCAGGAATCGGCTCATTGGCTGTTGACCTTCTGCAAAAAAAGAAAAAATCCGCCACAAGGCTGATGAAGCATTTTGAAGAGTGGGCAGAGGCAAACGAGCTTCTCATCGGAATGCTTCTCCCATTCCGACCCGACTTTTACAAGCGCCTCGGTTATGGATTTGGAACAAAATTCAATGAGTATCGCATTGCCCCGGAAAACATTCCCGCCTATGAAGGAGAGACGGATCTTCGATGGATGAAGCCATCTGAGATCGAGCGTATCTCCCGTTATCACTCTGAGAAAACGGAGCACACACATGGACTAAACCATAAACTCCGAAGGGAACTAAGAGTCCTATCGGAAGATCGAGGAGCAAGATATATCGCCAGCTTTGATGAAGATGGCAAATTGGAAGGCTATCTTCGCTTCCACTTCCGAAGTGCACTGGAGATAGGTGGTCTTGTCCAGCAACTGGTGGTAGATGAGTGGTTCGTCGATCGACCGATCGTGCTTCGTAAACTCCTTGAATTTATCCGAAGACAGTCCGATCAGGTGGAGCTCGTCTTTTTCCGCACCCCTCTCGATGACTTTCATTTCCTCTTTGATAACCCGCTTGACAATAGCGGCGACTATATTCCTCATGGGAACCTGCGAACAAATACGCAGTACACAGGAGATCGGAAGAGCGTCGTGTAGGGAAAGAGTGTAGATCTCGGTGGTC
>CALFKA010000028.1 GCA_937880545.1 uncultured Clostridia bacterium
CTCCACTCGATACGAGGAGATTTCAGACTCAAAGTCACCGAAGGCAATGACCCTTTTTTCGCTTTGGGAGATACAGAGACTTCCTATACCCTGCCGGGAGAGATCGCCTATACTGATGACGAGGGCGCCGTATGCCGCTGTTGGAACTGGCGAGACGGGCAAAGAACGATGCTCACAGAAGATACAAAGAAAGCGATAGCGATCATGGAGCTACCCGATCAGGACCGAACGCAAGACCTCCAGGAGGCTCTGGACTTTATCTGTGAATGGGTCGAAAAGACCGGTGTCGGTCAGGTCGTACATTGTGAGATCCTGACAAGAGACAATCCTTTTGTAGAATTGATCTAGCAAGTAACAAAAGTAGAATTCTAAATAATTGACCCTCATGCGTGGACTGTCACCATGAGGGTCATCTTTTCTAAAATACTCCATATATCTACAGGCGTCTTTTTCTCTACTTGGAGGGCATGTCCACCATCGTCTGTCCCTCTATAGCTCTCAGACTAGCTTTGATCGACTCTCCTATTGCCTTTTCGATATCATCATCGCGCACCCCCAAAGGAACACACCCCAGTTCTCTGTCAATGAACTGATCGCTGCACATGAGCTCAGCGAAGCGGACAAGGTCAAGTCCGCCTTCAATGCCGGCTTTTCTGTTTTTGCGTTCTTCTGTCAGAGCGTAGAGGCGAAAAGCCCATTTGGGAACCGTTCTGATTTTTCTTTTCGGTTCTCCTATATGGCGGTGCACGATACGCAAAAACTTTGTCCAGTGCATATTGAACCAGCCAATGGGCCATGTCTGCCCGCCTTCTCCCCTCTCCAGCGCGCCGGCGATGGCCTGAGCGACCTGACGAATAGTCACCATGCTCGTTCCACCTTTTGGATAAAAGGTCTGTTTTCCCATAGCCAGAATTCTTTCAACGAGGAATACCCAGACCGGTTTTCTGCCGGGTTGCGCCCCAAAGATATAGGGGAGTTCCAGAATCGACACCGAGAAGTTTTCATCAGCGAAACGTAACGCCATCTCTTCTTGATCAAGTCGCGAACGAATGTAGGGATGCCATCTGCCCAGCTCCAGCTCCGGTCTTTCTTTGGCAAAATAGCTAAAATAGGAACCACAGATCACTGTATGCTTTACACCACTTTCTTTTGCAATGGAGAGCATCTTTTTCAGTGGGGTAATATTGTATTTTTCATAGAAGTCATAGATAGGAGGAGCCCCCTCCACTCTCTCATCCACTCCGGCGGCAAAGACAAAGCCCTCCACATCGCAAAACAACTCTCGGAGCTCTTCTTCCGAGATGTCCAGGTAGTTGCCAAAGTGCAGCTCCATCAGGGGAAGCTCTGCCCCTTCGGGAATGGGAGGGAGAGCGAGTGCGCGGATCTCATGACCTCTAGAGACCAGTTCTTTTGCCGCCTCACTTCCGATCAGTCCTGTGGCTCCAATAATGAGTACTTTCATGAAAATCTCCTATTTCGTCTTTCTATACACTCTACCCATGTAGAGAGTACCTTCCCTTAATTCTTGGAGCATCTGCTGCTGTCTTTTCTGACGCGTCTGCTCCCTTTTGGCAGAGACAATCCAGCGTATATAGTCATTTTGCTGATAGGGAGGTCTGCTCTCATACGCTTGCATCAACCCCTCTTTGTTCAAGATCCTCTTCAGTTCCTCAGGCATTGTCTCGCGCTTTCTCGCGGGTGTCTGCTCCCGGACAGTTCCACCTCGGATGAGCTGCATCCTCCAGCGGACAATGTCGCCAATCAGTTCGCGCTCCACCGGCTTATCATATGGAAACTGTATCGTTCCTTTTGACGCCCTAAAGCCCTTAAGGCGCTCAGAAAAAACTTCTACTGCGTCCCCGCCCGGGAAGATACTGTAGTGGTCTTTGAAAGCACAAAAGTGGATGACATTTTCTTTGTGCCAGAATGTCGGCATCTGCCAGGACATGCGTTCATTCAGCTCCTCATCTGCTTCTACGATAGCGTCTCTCACTTCATTTAGGATGGGCTGAATCTTCCGCTCCTGTGCCGCTATATATTCGTCAATCGTTTCAAATTTTTTCATTTGCGTTCCTTCTCTTCTTTTGTTTGTTTCTCACAATAAGCTCTCAGTGATACAAGCAGTTCCTCGCAGAGTTCTTGCGCTTCTTCACAGTAAACCTTTGCCGGTTTATTCGTTCCATGGCGATCATAGGAAATAGCCGCAGCGCCATAAAATAAGATGCCCATAGCATGTGTGACGGCGTGCACAGAGGATGCAGCATGAGCGCACGCTCTGGCCGCTGCCTGAGCTGATGGAATTGCCTCAAGTTCTCTCGCAGCCTGATGAGCCTGCCACAAAATAGCCTTCCTGACATCACCAAAAGAGGCTTCTCTATTCAAGTAGGAAAGGGCTATTTTAAGTGTGTCTTCTACTCGCTTATCTTGAGGACAATGTTTTTTGAGGATGGGGAGAAGTCTTTCCATTGAGAAGGCAATACACCAGCGGCAGACTGCCTCCTTCTTCTCTCTTTTCATGACACTCCTCAGCTCCTGTGCACAAGGAGACTGCGGTTCACCTAAAGTCTTTCTATATCTTGCCATTTGATTCCCTTGTCTTACATATGGATCATTCTTACCCGAAAAAAAATAAAGAAAAAACCGCAATCATGATGATGCGGAACGAATTGGCGCGTCCGAAGGGACTCGAACCCCTGACCTACAGCTTAGGAGGCTATCGCTCTATCCACCTGAGCTACGGACGCAATATGGGGCGGCTAATGGGATTCGAACCCACGATGCAGGAGCCACAATCCTGTGTCTTAACCACTTGACGATAGCCGCCGTATTGAATGCCCTTTGGGATGGTCGGGGTGGCAGGATTTGAACCCGCGACCCTCTGGTCCCAAACCAGATGCGCTACCAAACTGCGCTACACCCCGGAGCATGAACATCATTCTACAAGAAAATCTGACCTTCGTCAACCACATCAGGCTCATTTCAAGGG
>CALFKA010000029.1 GCA_937880545.1 uncultured Clostridia bacterium
ACGAGATCGTGATGTGACTGGAGTTCAGACGTGTGCTCTTCCGATCTATAAACAACTCAAAGACGGAGTTACCGAAGCGGTGCTTGACACTCTACTTCCACTTCAGAAAAAAGTAAACGAACTTATGAAGGACCGCGCCTACTTAGAGGAGATCATGTTCCAGGGCGCAGAAAAAGCCCGGTCGCTGGCAAAAGTCACTCTAGCTGATGTTGAGGAAAAAATAGGATTTATCTTGAGGAGGACAAATGAACATTGCGATTAAGGACGGCCAACTGATTACATTTGATGAGACCATGGCAAATCGTCACGGCCTGATCGCCGGCGCCACAGGTACCGGCAAAACCATCACTATGAAACTCCTGGCGGAAGAATTTTCTAAGCAGGGCGTTCCCGTCTTCATTACCGATATCAAAGGAGAACTCTCCGGCTTTGCAGAGCCCGGCACCCTCTCCCCCAAACTCCAGGAGCGTCTGGAAAAACTCGGAGCCCCTGTCCCTGAGTTTCACTCCTTCCCGGTCCAGTTCTGGGATCTTCTGAAAAAGAATGGCACCCCCCTTCGCACCACCATCACAGAGATGGGACCCCTCCTCATGAGCCGACTGCTGGGACTCAATGACACCCAGACAGGCGTCCTCTATGCCATATTTAAGATCGCAGATGAAAACGGCCTGGCGCTTCTTGACTTCAAAGACCTCAATGAGATGCTGAAATTCGTCTATGAAAACAGCAGTGATCTCTCCGCTCACTACGGCAATATCTCAAAGCAGAGTGTCGGCGCCATCCAGAGAAGTCTTCTGATCCTCGAACAGCAGGGTGCCAAGGAATTCTTCCAGGAGCCCGCGCTGATCATCACTGACTTCCTGCAGACTAACTCCGACGGCTACGGCATCATCAATGTCCTTGATGTCTCCTATATTTATCACAGCCCTGATCTCTACAGCGCCTTCATCCTCTACCTCCTGAGTGAGCTCTTTGAGCAGCTGCCGGAAGTGGGAGATCTGCCACTGCCGAAGATCGTGTTCTTCTTTGAAGAAGCACATCTTCTCTTTAAAAACGCCTCCAAGACTCTTCTTGAAAAAGTCGAGCAGGTCGTCAAACTGATCCGCTCAAAAGGGGTGGGTGTCTTCTTCGTCACTCAGAACCCCAAAGACATTCCGGAGCCTGTCCTGGCACAGCTTGGTAACCGCATCCAACACGCCATGCGTGCTTTCACACCCGCTGAACAGCGCATCATCCGCTCTATCGCCGACTCCTTCCGAGGAAACGAAGGCATGAATGTGGCCGATGAGATTATGGCACTGCAGATTGGAGAGGCAATGGTCAGCACTCTTGATGCAAAGGGCATGCCCACGCCTGTTGAAAAAGCCTTTATCCTCGCACCTGCCAGCAGTATGGATCCGATCGATCCTTCAAGAGTCCAACAGCTCATCAGTACCTCTTTCCTCAACAACAAATACGCCCAGACCTTCGACTCCGAGAGTGCGTATGAGATCTTGACGAGGAGAGCGGAAGAGTCTGCCAAGGCAGCAGAAGAGCTGCTTGCACAGAAGGATTCCGGCAAAGTAGCAGACGAAGAGAAAAAAGGAGGCTTCCTGGACTCCGTCTTCGGAGGCCCGAAGCGCTCCCGTGAATCCGCCGTTGAGCGCATGATCAAAAACACAGCCGGCTCCATCGGAACACAGATCGGACGTGCGATCACCCGAGGCATGTTCGGTGGTCTGCTGAAATAACGAATCTTTACTCTAAAGGGCGCGAGTTTCGCGTCCTTTTTTTACCCCTATAGTGTTCCCATTTCAGAGCTGACCTATCATTCGTATAAAGCGGTATTATCTTTAAAGTACATGACATCATGGCACCGGGAGGACTGCTCCTTGTGTTGTTTCAGCAGCTGAGCATCAAGAACTTCTTTGCCCTGATTATCTTAAGCGCTCTTCATGTCCTGCTCGATTTTGGAAGGAATAAGTTCACTGCGTTTTCCTCAAACCATGCAACGATAACCTTTTTCTTAGGTGAGCTACTTCACCTGCTACTCATCGCCTCAACATCTTTTCTGATCTCTCAAGTAGATATCCGTGTGTTGGGTAAGGGTGATCGCATCTTAGGTATACTGATCACTCTGGTATTTGCGGTTTGGACTGCCGGGGTCATCATCGGACTTTTATTGGATGATCCGCGTCTGCGAGAAGTCTAACAGGAACCTCTTCAGATGGGACGTCCGGCTATAGGGCGCTATATAGGTTATATCGAGAGAGTGCTGATCATATTCTTTTTACTGAATAACAGTATTGCCAGTGTTGGCTAGCTAGCGACCTTCAAGACGATCGCTCGTTTCCGTCAACTCGAACAGCAAGCCTTCGCCGAGGATTATCTACTAGGCACCTTGCTGAGTTTAGTTTTTGGTATCATCGGTACATACCTACTCAGGCTCTTTCTATAAAGACCTACCTTCGCACCATCCCGTTGAAACCTGGTATTCATCACTCTGAAAAGGAGATCCTGATTGCCAAGTTTTCACCTAGGAAAGACTCGGGCGTCTTCTCTTCTGTTCAAGCTCTAAAGTCTTGGAGAACCTATCGACTTGTTCTTTTTTCATCCATGACTTCTTTGCGAATAACAAAGACATGCGGGGAAACCAAGAACCCACAGATTTACCCTTTTATACATCTAAGGGGAAGGAGGCTACATGATACAATTTTTAGTTCAAGTGGATTGGATAATGCTGGTAAGGCTACTGATCGCTGCCCTATGTGGCGCGGCAATAGGCTTTGAAAGAGATCATCGTCATAAAGATGCAGGACTCAAAACGCACATGATTCTAGCTATGGGAGCAGCACTAGCCATGCAGGTCTCCAAATATGGTTTTTCTGATGTGGGCGTCTTTGATGCAGCCCGCATCGCTGCCGGTGTCGTCAGTGGTATCGGTTTTCTCGGTGCCGGTATCATCTTTGTGCGAAACAATCTGGTCAACGGACTGACAACAGCTGCAGGTCTTTGGACCACCTCAGTGATCGGTCTCGCCGTCGGTTCCGGGCTCTACGTCATCGCCATCTTCGCTACTGCCATCATCGTAGTGATTCACTTTTTGTTGCGCCAGCATTTCATTTCTGAAATTATACGCAAACACCAGATCAATTTAAGTGTCACTGTCGCTCACTTGGACATTATCGATGATATTATCACGTATTTCCAAGAGGATGAGAGTGTATTTTGCAGGATAGAAAAAATAGAGAAAGCGGACCAAGGCTACCGAGTGGATCTGGAGTTCTTGTCCGATACGCCGACTCATACCATTCAATTTGCCAAGTACCTCTCCTCAGCAGAAGACATCATAAGTTTCCGCTTTCTGACGTGATCATCCCCCCTTCCGAGGACTCGTTCGATCGCAATCGAGTGATCAACAGGTCAAATACCAATTATTCTGAAAACCGAGTATTTTGAGAGTGCTTGTTTTTTGAAATTCAAGATTGCCATAGTTTGCTCTCACAAGTACGATAATCTTCAGTAAAAAAGCACTATGACATACTTTTTCAAAGCCAGAATCTGAGAAAAGTCTGTTGAGTGCAGTGAGACACGAGATAATTTTGATGGATTTCTCGAGCGATTGATTCACTCATCTATTGAGATTTCTTTCGTCAACTTCAATACATGATATCCAGCAGAGCGATCTAGCGTCTCTGCTTTTTTAAACATCGTAAGAAGAAAGTTCTTGGCGCTTCCAAGCCCCTGCTTTTTCTGAATAACTACGTAGAGGCTTCCTCCGGGAAGAAGATGCTCATAAGACTCTTTGAATAGGCGTTGCACCGTTTCTTTTCCTACGCGGATGGGTGGATTCAAGAGAATACTGTTATAGAGTCTGTCATTTTCACTGAAACCATCGGAGTAGAAGATATTTGCATCGATGCAATGCCTCTTTGTGTTTTTCTCCGCCAGAGCCAGCGCTCTGCGGTTGACGTCACTCATATCTACTGGGATCTTCCGTATAGCGCCGACGATCACGCCGACAGATCCATAGCCACAACCCAAGTCTAGCAATGGCTCATTCACCTCATCAATGACTGCATGAAGGAGAACCCAGGTCCCGTAGTCGAGTCGGTCTCTTGAAAAAACACCTCGGTCGGTATGGAGGCGAAAGACCCTCTCCAGGAAATGGACTTCAATCTCCTTGGGTTGGGAGGGCGTATTCTGATCTTCCGTATAATAGTGTGACATTTATCTCTCCTTGAGCCTTCCGAGTCTTACCCGCCAGGCATCTTTCAGCAGTTTCTTAAGAGACAATTCCTGCCGCTGTCCCCAGGTGGAGACGATCAATCGATCTTCTTCCATACCGGTGACTAATAGGTAGTGGTTATTGAAAGGGCTCTTTCCGGGGATTCCCATGGTAAGAAGCAAAACAGGGTCCTCCTCTCGAAGAGATCGCCGGATATAGAGTTCCATGGTCGTTTTTCTTCCCCGGAAGATCTCTACTTCCCGGATGACTCCGTGTTGAAAGAGATAGCGGCGGGTTCGATCCAGCGTCTTGGCAAAAAAAGGTAGCCCATAGCTGTTGACGGGAGAGAACAGATTCCAGAAGTGCAGCGGTTTAAGATAGACATACAGTTCTCTTGCCACCTGCAGGTACTCTTCTCTTTTTGGTGCGCTTCCCTGTGGATAGCGGTAGTGGTAGAAGAGGTTCGTGGCGGCGATGACACCGCATCCATCACCCTGCTCAATCTCTCTTGAAAACCAGGCCTGGTTGCCACCATATTCTTTGGCATCTATACGGGGGATTCTTTTTTCAATTGTGGACAAGTCGACCTCCCTGTGGATAAGTTATCTCGTTCACGAAGGGCGGTATTTCGCTTTTTTCGAGAGTTATCCACACTATCCACAGGTTATCCACAGGTCTTCTGTGGATGAAAGGGATAGATTTGCCTTGGCATTTAGTGTCAGTGGGGAGCATTTTCCCTGCTGGAAACTATAGTAACCGGCAGAGGCTATCATCGCTCCATTGTCGGTACAGATAGAAAGCGGCGGATAGAGGACTTCTGCGGGGAGTTCATCGAGGAGCTCTCTCAGTCTCTGATTGGCGGCCACTCCTCCTGCGATGACGATGCGCTTCTCTTGGGTCCTTTTCAGCGCTCTTCGTATTTTTTCTGTGACGATCGAGAATACCGTCTCTTGGAAAGAGGCTGCCAGATTGGCGCGCTCCGTCTCCAGGTCGACCTTTTCACTGAGTACCTTCATTGCACTTTTGATGCCTGAAAAGGAAAAGTCCAGTGAATCATCCTCAAGGAGTGTGATTGGGAGCTCATGAACAGGTTTTCCCTGTAGAGCCATTTTTTCAAGATGTGGTCCTCCCGGATAAGGAAGTCCCAGCACACGGGCTACTTTGTCGAAGGCTTCTCCAAGAGCATCATCTCTTGTCGCCCCAAGGAGTTCATAGTCGCCAAAAGACTTCACATTATAGAAGTGGCTGTGGCCTCCGGAGAGGATGAGCGCAAGAAACGGTGGCTCCAGATCTTGAAAGCTCAAATAGTTCGCTGCGATATGCCCGTCAAGATGGTGAACACCGATGAGGGGAACATTCAAGCCAAAACTGAGTGCCTTGGCGAAGCTGACTCCTACAATCAGAGGTCCCACAAGTCCCGGACCGCTGGTGACGGCGACGGCTCCTATATCTTCTTTCTTAACGCCTGCCTGGCGAAACGCTTCTTCCACGACAGGAGTAATCTTCTCCACATGATTTCTTGAAGCCAGTTCCGGTACAACGCCTCCGAAAGGAATGTGCAGCGGAATCTGTGTGTAGATCACATTGGAGAGGATCTCCCGGCCATTGCGTACGATGGCAGCGGCTGTCTCGTCACAGCTCGTCTCAATCCCCAGAATCAGCATCTTCCTTTTCCTTTCTTCTTCGCACCGCTTCCACTTCGCGTAAATAGACGGGGTGGAGATCTGTAGAAAACTTGCCTTCCAAATATGCCCGGATGGCTCCTTTAGCCATGGCTCGTGTCTCTACAAGTGTCACTTCCTGCGTTAAAGCTTTTGTCGCCATATCGTAGAAGTGTTCAATCGACTCACCGAGGAGGGCTACCGGCTCGTTTGTATCTTTTAATAAGTCCAGAAAATGCACAAAGGGTGCATTGATTTCTTCGTATTCCATTGCGCCGTAGCAAGCGCCGTATACCCTCTCTCGTCTGGCATCTATGATAGGAAGTCTGATTCCATCAAATCCATCCAAGTAACTTCTTGCCTGGAGAGAGCTGACGGAGTAGACATTTAGTTTTTCTGAAAACTGTAGACCAAGCGCTGTAGAGACACCAATGCGCACGCCTGTAAAGCTACCCGGTCCCCGGGAGACGACAAGCGTATCGACATTCCCCCCCGCAAAGTCCATGGCCTTTTTTACTAAGGGCATCAGGATGCTCGAGTGGCCCGTCGGATTCTTGTCCTCCCACTCTATAAACTTCTCTCCGTCCCACAAGGCAACGGAGCAAACCGAGGTGGATGTGTCGATGCCCAGAATCATGGCAGCCTCCGAAAGGTCCGGTTGCCTTCTTTATCGACAAGAATTTCCAGGTACACGGCATCCTGGAGATAGTCCTCTGCGATCTGTGGCCACTCGATGATGAGTCGGGCACCCTTATGAAAATACTCTTCAAATCCCATGGCAGCGAGTTCTTCCGGGTCTTCAATACGGTAGAGATCGCAGTGATAGAGGGGACCTTTGGGCGTGTCGTATTCTCGCACAAGGCTGAAAGTCGGAGAGAGGACATCGTCTGTCACTCCCAGGGCTTTCGCATAGTACTTGGCAAAGGTCGTCTTCCCGGCTCCTAATTCTCCTAAGAGTGCAAGAACGGGAATATCTTCCTCGGCATATATTTTGGCTATTTTTTCGGTGTCTTCGAGTGATTTTGCGAACATATTTCTCCTAAAAAACAAAATGATGGA
>CALFKA010000030.1 GCA_937880545.1 uncultured Clostridia bacterium
CAAACGCCTTATCTTCTTCCCCTACGATATCGAGAAGCTTTACATCCCGGTCGTCGGAACCGGACTCCATCTCCAGGTCCAAACTCTTCGGCGAGTAGACCTTGGAAGCCTCAATCGCCTCAATGATAGCTTCTTCTGTCGTATCAAGATAGTCGGCGATGTCGCCTACCGTAGGCACCCGGTGATTTTCTCGGTAGAGTCGCTCTCTTGCCAGCGTGACTTTCTTTGAGAGTTCTTGGATGCGCCTCGGGACACGGATCGTCCATCCCTTATCTCGGAAGTGCTTCTTAATCTCCCCTACGATGGTAGGTGTAGCAAAACTGGAGAACTTAAATCCTCTGTCAACATCAAATCGGTTGACAGCAAAGAGTAGCCCAAGCGCCGCTACCTGATAGATATCGTCGTACTCAATTCCCTTATTGAGATACTTCTTCGAGAGAATCTCGGCAATATACATGTGGCGGTGATATAGTTCGTCACGAATCTCATTATTGTCGTGATCGTCTTTGAACATTTTGAAGAGGTCATCGGTCTCGTAATCTTTATATTTTGATCCCATCACTTCTCCGTTCAGCGTCGTTTCTTCATTATGATGGTTGTACCTTCGTCTGTGGAGTGAACTTGCATTTCATCCATTAAGGACTCTATGATAAAGAGTCCCAGGCCACTTCCGGCATAATCCTCCAAATCAAACGGAGGCATACTCCTTACCTGAAATCCCTTGCCTTTATCACAGATGCAGACGGTCATCGTCTCATCTTTGAGTTCGATGTGCATCTCAAAGCTCTCTGTATCGGTGGAGTGGAGAACGACATTATTGCATGCCTCACCCACCGCCATCCGGATATCATCGATCTTTTCGACATCAAAGCCAAAGACACTGGCTATACTGGTGGCGGCAAGTCTGGCGGAAATGACGTACTCTTTTTTGTTCGGAAGGGTCAACTTAAACTGGTCCATTATTCCTCCCTCAGTGTAAACACCTTGTCAAGACCTGTAATCCGAAACAGCTTGCTTACAGGGTCCTGAGGATTGACGATAATGAGTTCTTTCTTTCCGGTCTTGAGTTGCTTGATAATGCCAATCAGCATACCAAGTCCCGTCGAGTCGATATACTCCAGATCCTCGGCGTTGATGATGATATCTGCCATCGTCTCTTCGAGAATTTCGTGCAGTCTCTCTTTTAGGGCTGTGCTCGATTCAATGTCGAGCTCTCCCATCAGTTTTACTTCCCATCTCTCACTTCTCTCCGAGTAGAGATGTCGAATCTTCAGTGCCATCTTTGTCCTCCTCTTCTTCGAGTTCATCGGCTTTGGCAACGGAGATAACAGAGACACCCGGATCCAACCGCATAATGCGCACCCCGGAGGTGTTGCGGCTGATCGAGCTGATATCACTGGCACGCACGCGAATGACCTGACCGTGCGAGCTGAGGATTAAGAGCTCCTCATCCGCAGTAACTCCCATACAGGCAACCACATCTCCGGTCTTTGACGTGAGATTGTAGTTGATAAGTCCCTTGCCGTTTCTATTTTGCAGACGGTAATTTGAAAAGTCCGTCCTTTTGCCGTAGCCTAATTCGGTGATGGTGAAGATCTGTTCATTGGGCTCAGGCATCACGAGGCTTACTACCTCATCCCCTTCTTCAAGCCGGATCCCCCCCACTCCTTGCGTATTTCTGCCGAGTGTGCGGAGTGAGCCGCTGTGGAAGGCGATGGACATGCCCTTTTTAGTGGCGATGAGAACCGGTTGTTCCTCAGGGAGAATGCGCACCCCAATGACCTCATCATCGCCTTCGAGGCGGATGACTTTAATCCCTGCGGTTCGGTTGCTCTCCAGATCTTTGAGGCGGAACTTGTTGACACGACCGTTCTTCGTCGCCAGGAGAATACTCCTGTCATCCATTTCCTCGACAGCGCGCACCGTACTGATACGCTCTCCATTTTCCAGAGGAAGGAGGTTGACGATCGGGGTCCCTCTCGCCGTGCGGGAGGATTCCGGAATGCGATACGCCTTCATGCGCAGAAGTTTTCCGAAGTTCGTAAAGAACAGGAGATCCGAGTGCGTGGATGTACTGAAAAGATCCTGCACCATGTCTTCTTCTCGCATGCTCAGCGCCGTAATTCCACGGCCTCCGCGATGCTGCGACTGATACGTATCCTGCGGAACACGCTTGATATACCCTCTGTGGGTCAGCGTCAGCACGACTTGCTCTTCATGGATGAGATCCTCGATGAGGATATCATCTTCATGTGGCTCGATCTGTGTCCTTCGCTCGTCGCCATATTTATCTCTGATCTTCTCCAGACCGTCTTTTATGATACCCATAAGAAGCGACTCATCCGCGAGAACTTTCAGATGGTATTCAATTTCTTCCTGTAGCGCCTTCCATTCGTCGCTGATTTTCTCATATTCTAACCCCTGGAGTCTGCGCAGTTGCATGCTCAGGATGTTGTTGGCCTGAATCTCAGAAAAGTCAAAAGCTTCGATCAACCGTTCTTTCGCATTGTCATAACTTTCTCGGATAATGCGAATGACTTCATCGATATTCTGGAGTGCTTTGATAAGCCCCTCTAAGATATGCGCTCTCTCCTTCGCCTTTCGCAGATCGAACTGGATTCTGCGGGTCTCCACCTCTTTTTGATGCTCGATATACTTCTCGAGAATCTCCTGGAGGTTCATGGTCTTGGGAACGCCCTTATCAAGAGCGATGAAGATCATGGAGAAAGTCTGCTGCATACTCGAGTGCTTAAAGAGCTGGTTCAGGATGATATGAGGGTTCGCATCTCTTCGTATCTCAAGGACAATGCGGATGCCGAAACGGTTCGACTCATCTCTTAGCTCTGTAATCCCATCAATCCTTCGATCTTTCACGAGGTTGGCGATGTCCTCAAGGAGACGCACCTTTGAGAGCATGTAGGGGATCTCGGTGATGATGATCCGCATTCTCCCATCTTTACGCTCTTCGATCTCCGCTTTCGCCCGGACGCGGATGCGCCCCTGACCTGTGCGGTAGGCATCTCGCATGGCAGCGGTGCCCATGATTGTCGCTCCCGTCGGAAAATCAGGCCCCTTTACAATTGAGAGCAGCTGATCGACAGATGATTCGGGGTGATCCATCAGATAGATGGTTGCATCGATGACTTCTGTTAGATTGTGGGGAGGAATGCTCGTCGTCATGCCCACCGCAATACCGGTGGAGCCATTCACTAGAAGATTTGGAAAGCGGCTCGGGAGTACCGTGGGCTGCTGAAGCGTCTCATCAAAGTTTGGCGCAAAGTCCACCGTCTCTTTGTCAAGATCTTTTAGAAGTTCATCCGCGATGCCGGAGAGCCTGGCTTCTGTATAACGCATGGCCGCAGCACCGTCTCCGTCAATGGAGCCGAAGTTACCCTGCCCGTCGACGAGCAGATATCTCGTAGAGAAGTCCTGTGCCAGACGCACCATGGAGGTGTAGATGGCGGAGTCTCCGTGCGGGTGGTACTTACCGATGACATCGCCCACGATACGTGCGCTCTTCCTGTGCGGCTTGTCATGGGTAAATCTCTGCTCCCACATGGAGTAAAGGATTCTCCTATGGACAGGCTTCAGTCCGTCACGCACATCCGGAAGGGCGCGCGATACGATGACGCTCATCGAGTAGTCAATATAGGACTGCTCCATCTTTTCTGTAATGTTTTTATCTATAATTCTCTTATTGTTATCTTCCATGGCTCACCTCTATATATCCAGGTTCGAGACGTACGTGGCGTTTTCCTGGATGAATTCACGCCTCGGTTCCACCTGCTCTCCCATCAGTGTGCTAAAGACCCTGTCAGCTTCGACAGCGTCGTCTACATGCACTTTGAGGAGAATGCGACTCTCAGGATCCATGGTAGTATCCCATAATTGCTCGGCATTCATTTCACCGAGACCCTTGTAGCGCTGAATGGTGGAGTTCCTGCCCATCTCTTCAAG
>CALFKA010000031.1 GCA_937880545.1 uncultured Clostridia bacterium
ATGAACTGTCCTCCCGGATCGAATTGATGTTTTTCTCTTTTTCACAGTGTATCAAATGTGAAGGTTTCTCACAAGATGAGAAAGGGGAGCCTCTTATCGAGACTCCCCTTTATTGCGGGTAGTATGGCGTTCTTCGCTTTCAAGTGTCGGTAGCTTCAGGATATGCCTCGTGACAGCGATACCGATGAGAAAAACGAGCGGTTTTAACTGGAAAACCGGGAGAAAAATGATGGATACTCCCAGCGAAAGCCACAGTACGGTAATACCCCAGACCTTTGTGGAGCGTCTGAGTGCGCGATACTCTAGATATTCACGGATATACAGACCTAATAGTGGATGCTCCAGCAGCCAGCGGTGAAGTGTATCGGAGCTTCGCATATAACAGTATGCTGCCAGGAGTAGAAGTGGGGTGGTGGGAATGATGGGGAGAAATATCCCCACCACCCCGAAACCCAAACTGACACTGCCACATGTCAGCAGAAGAAGGCGTTTCATTCATCCTTTAGAAGGTCTTCGATAGAGAGCCCCATGGCCTTTGCTACGCCTTCGCCATACGCAGGATCGGCTTTGTAGCAGTTGCGGATGTGGCGTGCCTTGATGAACTCAGGGACACCTTCCATGTTGCGGGCTGTATTTTCAAAGAGCAGCTCCTGCTTTTGCGGTCCTATCAGGCGGAACAACTTGCCGGGCTGCGTGTAATAGTCATCATCATCTTCACGGAAGTTCCAGCGGTCGATGTCTCCATATGCTTTGAGCAGCGGATCAGCGTATTCGGGCTGTTCTTTCCACTCTCCATAGCTGTTGGGCTCATAGTGGAGAAGTCCCCCGTGATTGCCGTCCACGCGCATCTGTCCATCTCGGTGAAAACTGTGCGTCGGATTCATCGGCCGGTTCACCGGGATCTGGTGGTGATTGACTCCCAGACGATAGCGCTGGGCGTCCCCGTAGCTGAAAAGTCTTCCCTGAAGCATTTTATCAGGAGAGAAGGAGATGCCGGGGACAACATTGGCGGGGTTAAAGGCCGCCTGCTCGACATCCTGGAAATAGTTCTCGGGATTGCGATTGAGCTCAAAGTATCCGACTTCTATGAGCGGATACTCTCCCTTGTACCAGACCTTGGTCAGGTCAAAGGGATTGTAGGGCATCTCGAGTGCTTGTTCTTGCGTCATCACTTGGATATACATCTTCCAGCGTGGATAGTCTCCGCGCTCGATCGCTTCAAAAAGATCGCGCTGATGACTTTCTCTGTCACTGCCCACAAGCTCTGCTGCTTCCTGATCTGTCAATGTTTCAATCGGCTGTTGGCAGACCAGATGGAATTTGACCCAGACGAGTTCGTTTTCTGCATTGATCATGCTAAAGGTATGCGAGCCAAAACCGTGCATATGACGGTAACTTTTTGCAATTCCTCGAGATCGGAAGAGCACACGTCTGAACTCCAGTCACATCACGATCTCGT
>CALFKA010000032.1 GCA_937880545.1 uncultured Clostridia bacterium
CCGGTGGCTCAGAAGGAGTCTCAACCGGTGGCTCAGAAGGAGTCTCAACCGGTGGTTCGGAAGGAGTTTCAACCGGCGGCTCAGAAGGAGTCTCTGCCGGTGGCTCAGAAGGAGTCTCAACCGGTGGCTCGGAAGGAGTTTCTTCAGGGGGTTCTGTGGGTGTCTCCACGGGGGGAGTGAAGATGCAATCCATGTTGGGATTGCCTTCGACTATCGGCACGGTTTTCTCCTCTACATTCAGCATCAGGCTTTTCACTTGCTCGTCATGACCAATCTGAGAGAGCTCCACCTCTGTTACTGGATAATAGTCAAACTGCTTAAATACTTCTTCAGTCAGCTCAAAGAGAAGTTCATATGATCCGCCCGACAGTTTGTCCAGTGAGAGGTGCAGATCTTCTCCGGAAGAGATGATTCTTCCGTCAAGAGGCACCTGAGTCCATTCCCCTGAGTCCTCTCTTTGAAGAGATAGACTTGTTTCGGGCAGAAGTACATCCGGTTCTAGAGTGAATGTCAAATTAGCGCGAATCTGAGAGCCAAGAATGTCGTGGAAAGCATCGACCAGATTCTTTTGAAACTCAGCGATCGGTGCCCCTTCGGCGTGACTGACATACCAGTCTTCATTGGAAGCCATGTCTACCATGTGCTTATATACGAGAGGGCGCACTTCTGGGCGATACATGATGCCATTGAGTTTTCCTGAAATAAAGCGGTTGATGTCTTCCCAGTAGGCGGAGACAAACCAGGCGGATCCTGTTTCCCCGGGTACTTTAGGCACTCCACCCACAGACTTCATCTCCTTTGCTTTTGCTCCCATTGCGCCCAGCATCAGCGGATAGTTTTCCCAAGGATCATAAGTGATAGTGTCTACGGATGGAACACCGGAACTATCCGGTTTATACATGAAGAAAGGTCCGGTATGAAAATTGGTTGGATAGGAACCGGCAGGATCTTTTATGTAGTAGCGTGTGCCAAGTTCATCGACAAAGGTTCGGAAGTGTTTTTGCTCTTCTCCGTCCTGATAGAGAAATTCGCTCTCTTCGCTTTCCTCGGGATTCCAGTAAAGTTCAAAATAGTGTTTTGCCCGCGCTTCATAGGACCAAGTCCAAGCTCGCTGCGCATTCGCAACCCCTCCTGTGGCTCCCACAGGAGGAGCCTCGAGTGGCTTATAGCCGTCCGGGAAGTTATCATATATGCCGGAGTTGGCTACCCCGTCCGTAATTAAAAAGTATACGGTCTGCCTATTTCTCATCTCCTCGTTATTTTCGTAGCTGACACGGTCATATGGATTGTCTGCGGGAGAGATGGCTTTGAGATACTCATTTTGAGCGCGCGTTAATCCATCGATGGTTGGCGTCGCTCCCAAGGGAGAAATGGCATTGATGGCAGCATTCAAAATAGCTGGATCGGTGCTCAAGGGAGTCGAGGTAATTTTATATCCAAAATATGAGTAATACTCGAAGTGATTTTCTAAGTCTGTCTCAGAAAAAGAGACACCAAATCCGTCAGAACCCTGAAATGTCACCAGCATGGCCCGGTCTTTGGGATAGCCGTTGGCTTCCGTACCGAGGTCAAGGTTGGCGATCATCTGTCTCAGTGTTTCCTTAACTTGGGGCATCGTCTGAGTAAAAGAGCCACTGGCATCCTGAATGAAGATGAAGTCTACATAGGGTTGAATCAAGGGGAGCTGGAACCGAAGTGAGCCACCCAGGACTCGTTCACAGAGCTCCGGGTCTTCCGAAATCACCTGTATATCCAGCTTGAAGGGTGTTTCGGTGAGTGCATAGGAAGCCGAGGGAATGGTTCCCGGAACATAGTGAAAGACCAATAAGAAAATTAGAGCAATCAGCAACAACCGTTTTCGCATACTTCCTCCTGTAAAAGGTGTATTCTTTGTTCGTACCTAATATCCGCACTGTCCAAATCAGAGGCATTCTCTCATAGTTGACTAAAGCAAAATTGTAACATAGATAATTGTCCTTGTCTTGACCATCTTCTCCTGTAGGTAATATTTTTGGACGAAGAGGCTTCCCGTTTGTGTTCAGATTGAGAGTGATAAATTTGCGTCAGTTATTTATTTGCAATACAATTGGGACATATAAGGGGAGATTATGAAACAAAAACTGATCAACGCACTTCACTTTGTGAGCGTTGTCCTGCTGCCACTGGCAAGCTGGCCGGTAGGAAGGTCATTCCATCTGATGCTGTCGAAACAAATAGTGTTATATACCATCGGTGTGTGTGCCCTGATGCTCTGGATTGTCAGCAGTTTTCGTGTGCCAAAGGAAGAAAAGACGGCGGAGAATCGTCTGTTGTTTCTCTATTCATTATTTTTGATAGCCTCTATTTTTGTTGCGCAAAATAAGACAGTCGCCTTCTTGGGAAGCGCCGCCAGACGCGATGGAGTGCTGATGTTTTTCAACTATGTAGCGATATACCTTCTCGCTCGCCGTTCGACGATGGAGGAAGAACTTGTATTCAAGGGACTCTGTGTCAGCGCCTGCCTGATATCTATTCTTGCACTCCTACAATCTTATCAACTGGATCCACCGTTTCTTCAGTTGTATTCGGAGTCCTGGAAGGGCACGGCTTTTTCCTTGATGGGTAATCCAAACTTTCTGGGGACCTTTCTCGTCCTGGTGATTCCGTTGGGTCTGTACTTTGCGCTGGAAAAAAAGAAGTGGTGGGGGTATCTCGTCTATTCGCTGGTGTTCTTGGCGCTCCTTGCTACACGCACGAGAGGAAGCTGGATTGGAGGGGCCTTTGCTTTTATTGCCTACTTCTTTTTAAGTAGAGAGAAAAAGAAGGGGATTCAAGGCTTCTACCGGACGTGGATCGCCTTTGCGCTTCTGTCGGCCATACTGCTCGTGTTCTTTATCTTTACAGCGACGTTTGACTTTCAGCAGCGCCTGTTTTCTTTATTTCAAGATGGCTTTGATGTGATCTCCGGCGATGACGATGCCGATCAGGCGGGGAGCAGTCGTGTCTACATCTGGAAAAAGACGATCGGTCTTATTAAAAGAAAGCCGCTTCTAGGCTATGGGGTAGAGAACATGTCCTATGCGATGCATCAGGCGTACCATGATGAGATCGTGGCAGACT
>CALFKA010000033.1 GCA_937880545.1 uncultured Clostridia bacterium
CTCATCCGTCACACTGATTCCCGCCTCGGTGATCGCTTATCGCGTGGCAGCCGGCTCTGCGAATGCGGTCGAGGTAATAGGACCTGCGATTATCGCCACGGCCATCTCCACGACCGTCGCCATTGTCTCGTCGAAGCTTTTATCGAAATCCAAGAAATATCGTGACACAAAATCTGATATCACCCTGGAAGCCTATAATAGAAGGGAGGCCGCCCAATGATCGTAGCAGGTATCAATGCCATCTCACTATACGCGATTCCTCTCATTCTTTTGTTTGTTACGACGTATGGCATACTCAAGAAAGTCAAAGTCTATGAGTCTTTTACGGAAGGCGCAAAAGAGGGATTCACGACAGCTGTGCGCATCATTCCGTTTCTGACCGCCATGCTCGTGGCCATCGGGGTGTTCCGCGCATCGGGCGCCATGGACTACTTCTCGAAGTTTGTCGCTCCGGTGACCAATCTCATCGGCATGCCTTCTGAGGTTCTTCCCATGGCGATCATGCGTCCGCTCTCCGGGGGCGGAGCCAGCGGCATCATGAACTCTCTGCTTACGGAATATGGTCCTGACTCCCTTATCGGACGCATGGCATCTGTCATGCAGGGTTCGACAGATACGACATTCTATGTGTTGGCTGTGTACTTTGGATCCGTCAGCATTAAGAAAAGCCGCTACGCTCTCACAGCCGGACTTTTGGCTGACTTTGCGGGTCTACTTGCTGCTGTCTTTATCACCAATCTCATGTTTGGGTAATAAGTATATTGCTTTTGATATTTTACAAGTACCATTTGTCAGAGAAAGGATGCGCTATTGATTTTTCCTGAAAAACTAAAAAGAGGAGATACCGTCGGCTTGTTTGCTCCTTCGGGTCCCGTGAGTCATGAGGATGCGCTTTTAAGTGAGCAATGCCTCAAAGACATGGGCTACCACGTCAAAGTGGCTCCCGGCGTATACAAGAAACTCCACGGCTATAAAGCCGGTCCCGGAGAGGAACGTGCAGCAGATATGCATGAGATGTTCTCCGACCCTGAGATAAAAGGGATCTTCTGTATACGAGGCGGAGATACCAGCAGTCATATGATGCCGCATATTGACATAGAAGTAGTGAGAAAGAATCCGAAGGTCTTTGTCGGCTACAGTGATGTCACCAATCTTCATGTCTTGTTCAATCAGAAAGCCCACTTAATTACTTTTCATGGTCCCATGGTCCGCTCCAATATGATCCGTGACTATGATGAATTTTCTAAAAAGGCGCTGGAAGATGTGCTCTTTATGGATCGAGAACATGTGCTTGAAAATCCGCAAGGGGTTCCCTTTGTCACCGTCCGCGGTGGAAAGGCGGAGGGTAGACTGGTAGGAGGCAACCTGGCTCTTCTCACCTCCATGATAGGCACGCCCTATGAAGTTGATACAAAGGGAAAAGTCTTGTTTATTGAAGACATCAATGAAGATGTGGCCCGCTTGGATCGCATGCTCCATCAGCTGAGATATTCTGGCAAGTTTGACGATGCGGTAGCCGTCTTGGTAGGAGACTTTGGAAACAGCGAAAATTCGGCAGACCCAAGCTACGGTCTTCACGAACTGATCGCCGATTTCTTCCAAGACTACGATAAGCCCGTCCTCGACTACGTCATTGCCGGTCACTGCTACCCCACATCCACTCTGCCACTGGGAATGAACTGCCGAGTGGACGCCGATGAAAAGGTCATTACCTTCCTAAACGAGTAATCACTTCGTAAAGGCCTCGTTCGCACAGACGGTGATTCCGTCTCTGCGGATGAGGTTTTTTGTCGGTATAAGAATAGGAGTACAGAGCGGATGGTTTCGATTGGTTTCTAGAGTTGACTCTTAGGAAAAAGCCATCTTAATATCGGCATGAATCGGATATTGCATATCTGTAGAGAGAACCATCGACTCTTTGGAAGAAGAAAGGAATATGATGCACAGAACGATAGAAGACCTTTTTACGTCTCATGTAACGACGGAGTGGCTGCGTGATACACGTCGTGTATTTCACGCCTTTCCGGAAGTTTCCGGTCAAGAGCACGAGACGATGAAGAGGATAGTAGGGCTATTAGATGACTGGGGAGTGGAGGTTCAGGCGCCGGTCGCTGAGACAGGTGTAGTGGCCATTCTCAGAGGAAAGCGACCCGGGAAGACGATCGGCCTTCGCGCCGATATCGATGCCCTCCCGATTCAAGAACTAAATGAGGACATCAGCTATGTTTCGAAGAATCCGGGAGTCATGCACGCCTGTGGTCATGATGCACACACGACCATTTTATTGGGAGTGATCAAACTTCTGCAGGCTCTGGAGGGGGACTTCGAGGGAAATATCAAATGCTTCTTTCAGCCTGATGAGGAAGATCGTGGGGGTGCAGAGAGGATGATCCAAGAAGGATGTCTGGAAGCCCCTTACGTCGATGCCGTTTTGGGGTTGCACGTGTCCTCCGGATTTCCTCCCGGGAAAGTGGCATTTAAATACGGAAAGATGTATGCTTCCTCGGATATGACAAAACTCATTGTCAGGGGAACATCTGCCCATGGCGCCAGTCCTGATCAGGGAGTGGATGCGCTCCTGATTGCGGCGCAGATTTTGACCGCCGCGCAGTCGATTGTCAGCCGCAATGTCTCTCCTCTTGACTCAGCCGTCGTCACCTTTGGAAAGATCCGAGGAGGCAGAGTGAGAAATCAGATTGCGGAGGAAGTCGTTATGGAAGGGATTATCCGCACACTGGATCCGAAGATGCGCATCGAGGTTCGTGAAAGGCTCCGGGCCATCTGCGAAAATATTGCGGAGGCGATGGGAGGCAGAGCGGAGCTACAAGTGATAGAGAGCTATGGTTCTCTCATCAATGATGATGCAATCACCGATGTCGTTGTGAAAAACACTAGAGAGCTGTTGGGGGAAGACGCTGTGATCATCCGCGACAAGGCACAGATGGGCACAGAAGATTTTGCGTACTTTGCCAAAGCCAGACCTTCGTGTTTTTTCCATCTAGGGTGTGGGTTTGTCGATCGGGATACGCCACCCACCCACAGCAGCTGTTTTGATATCAATGAGGATTGTCTGGAAATAGGCGTAAAGCTGCAAGCCTACAATGTGTTGACACTGCTCAATTCTCTTAAATAAGAACCGCTTCTGTAAGTCTCTTGGTGTTGAGGGGCTTACTTTTTTTGTGGGCTAAGTCGTTCCGTGCCGTAGTTTTAGAAAGCGTCCATTTGTTTTTGCGTTTGTTATGCAATAGAAAACGGTACTCATACAGTAACCGGAGATACAGGAGGAGATATATGTTTGATGTTTTGCTGGTCAACGCAAAGATCGTCGACGGTGCGCGCACCCCTTGGTATATGGGAGATGTAGGGATTATAGGAGAGCGGATTGAGGCCATCGGAAACTTGAAAGGCAGCGAGGCGAGAATGACCCTTGATGTGCAGGGTCATATTCTAGCGCCCGGCTTTATCGATGTGCATACGCATTTCGATCTCCTTCCATTTCCTTTTCAACAGTCAAAATACCGAGAAAGTGACCACCGGACAAGACAGGGGATTACGACCGTTGTTGTGGGATCCTGCGGTATTTCCGTTTCCCCCATGTCGGAAGAAAGAAGTGTGCAGTGGATGGATGAATCCCAGTCGGTGAGTGAGTTTCCCGCGAAGAAATGGCTTCAATTTGATGAGTATCTTACGGATATGAGTCATCAGAAACTCAATACAAACTATGGTGCTTATGTAGGTCATGGTGCGATCCGCTACAGTGTCATGGGCAATGAAGCACGAGAGCCTTCTGAGAGCGAACTTACACTCATGAAGCATAGACTCCGAGAATCAATGGAAGCGGGCGCTTTGGGAATGAGTACGGGTCTCATCTATCAGCCGGGAATTCACGCAAAGACAGAGGAACTGATGGCACTGGGTTCAGTACTCAAAGAGACGGGAGGCGTCTATGTCTCTCATATGCGCAGTGAAGGCGCTCAGTGGTTCGAGGCTGTTCAGGAAGTGATCGACATCTGTGAAACGAACGACATCCCGGGAATCATTCACCACCTGAAGACGAAAGCCAAGGACTCTGCAGAGCGTGTCCGCACCGTGCTTCAGATGATAGAAGACGCCAGAGACAGAGGTGTCGACATCGTCTTTGATCAGTATCCTTATCTGGCAAGCGCGACGACGATGACGGTTACGCTTCCGGTCTGGGCGCGCTCCGGCGACCCCGGCGAAGTGCTCGAGAGAATAAAGAATCCTGATAATCGGGAGAAACTTCTAGAGGGAATCCGGCAAGACTATGGCTGGAAAAGGAGGGAAGAGGAGCGGGCGGGAGCCGACAACTTCCTGATTCTCAGTGCGAAGAATCATCTCGAATATTTCGGAAAGACTGTCTGCGAACTGGCAGAAGAGAGACAACTTGAGCCGGCGGAGATGGTGTTGGAGCTTCTCATCAATACAGAGCTTAGCTCCGGTGCTGCTTTCTTCGGACTCAAAGAAGAAGATATATGTACGATAATGAAAAGCCCCTATGGTATGGTGGGCTCCGACTCAGGAGACAGTCGCCCGGGAGGCATGAATCACCCAAGAACCAATGGAACATTTGCCAAGCTCATCGGTGAGTACGTCTTGGAGAAGCGCGTTCTGGGTCTGGAAGAAGGTATCCATAAAATGACCGGTTTTCCCGCGACGAAGCTGGGACTGAGTAAGCGAGGCATGATCAAAGAGGGGTTCTATGCTGATATCGTGGTATTTGACCCGGATATTTTCAAGGATCGCTCGACGTATTTGGAGCCGGATCTTGCCGCAGAAGGGGTAACAGAAGTCTTTTTAAACGGCCAGCAGATTTTGAATAAGAATTCGGAAGAAACATTTTTTGGAAAGGTACTCAGAAGACAGACGCCTGATTCGATGGATTGAGACGCTGTTTCCGGAGCATGTCACTCTTGTTACTCAAACTGGCATGATGGTGGCTTTATTGTGAAAAATATTTAGTTAAAAAGATGTCTATTAAATATTTTTGAATTGAACTGCTATAATGAATATTGATCATTGATCAACGATGGGACTGCTTATTTGACTGTTGAAGGAGGTATGTATGGCTGATTTGTTTCTCGTCCCGAAGATTATTGTAGCGGGCGAAGACGCATTGAGCAACTCGATGGAACACATCCGCAAATTGGGAAAAAAAGCGCTGATCGTCACCGATGAAACGATGTGCAAGATCGGCACCGTATCAAAGCTAGAAGCCCAATTGAAAGAGCACGCCATCGACTACTTTGTCTATGACGGAGTCAACGGAGAGCCGATCGACAAGATGATCGACGTAGGAAAACAACTCTACCTTGAGAATGACTGTGAGTTTCTGATTGCCATCGGGGGCGGAAGCCCGATCGATGCGATGAAAGCCATTGGAGCGATGCTGACAAATG
>CALFKA010000034.1 GCA_937880545.1 uncultured Clostridia bacterium
CGTGATGTGACTGGAGTTCAGACGTGTGCTCTTCCGATCTAAAATGTTCCTTTGGGTTCCGGCACACTCATATTTTTGAGTTTTCTGATACGCTCATAAGCGGCAAAAACTCTTTCTTTAAATTTTGCTACCAGCTCCGGTTGAACCTCATCTCTGAGCGCCAGGGCATGGATCGCTGCCCTCTGAGAGATAGAAGGGGCTGTAAAAACATTGTTCTCATTAATATCTTTCATGACGGTAATTGCTTCCGGGGTCGAAAGGATATAGCCGATCCTCCAGCCGGTCATCGCATAATCTTTTGAAAAACTTCCCAGCGTGATTGTTCTCTCCTTCATCCCCGGAAGAGTGGTGATGGGAAGAAAGGGCTCCGTAAAGCTGAACTTGGTATAAATGTCGTCAGCAATTACCAGAAGATCAAATTCTTTGGCCACTTCCGAAACAGACAACAGCGTCTCTCTGGAAAGTGAAGAACCCGTGGGATTGTGCGGCGTATTGAGCACAATAGCTTTGGTTCGGTTAGTGATCAAAGAGCGTAGTTTCTCTACCTCATACTGATAGTCGTTGTCTTCACTCAGTTCCAGCATCACCGGAATCCCTCTTGCCAGACGAATCTGTGACGGGTACGGCGTAAAGAACGGGGAGGGAATGATAACTTCATCGCCATCGTCAAGAATCGCTTCAAGGACCAGCCACATGCCATGACAGGCACTGGTAGTGACGAGCACCTCGTTCATCCAAATTTCATAACTGTATTGAGACTTATAATATTCGCAGATAGCTTTGCGCAGTTCCGGGTCTCCATAGAAGTTGGTGTAGTGGGTATGACCGTCCAGTGCATCCTGAAATGCCCCTTGAATAATTCTCTCGTCCGTCGTTACGTCAGGGTCACCGAGGCTGAAGTTGATGAGATCGTCGTAGATCTTGAGAAGATCACCACTGGCACCCATCGCTGTCGTGACGGTATTCCAGTACCTCTTCGAAATATACGGTGACTTCATAGCTACCTCCTTTCTATTTTGAAATGCCGTTTCAAGTTAGAGTTATTATAACACAACAGAAATATATTGTCATCAATTCTGATACTGAATATATTGATATTGAGCACATTTTTGCAACCCTGTCTAATCTCGATCGTTTTTGTAATACTTTAGCACAGAATCAGTTCCTCTAAGCCTCAACCCATCTAAATAAAAAACCACTGCTACATTCGTCAAGGAGACGAGTATAGCAGTGGTTTTATCTATCTATCAGAGAATATCGACCATCTCCCCTGCCAGTGCTTTGTTCATGCTGCGGACAGCACAGAACTTCCCACACATAGAACACGTGTCTTCGTGCTCTGGTGCCCGATCCGCCCGAATTGACTTTGCTGTCTCAGGATCGATCGCATACTTCCACTGCTCTTCCCAATCGAGCGCCACTCTGGCTTGGGACATTTTGTCATCAATATCTCTCGCGCCCCGGACACCCTTGGCGACATCGCCCGCATGGGCTGCGATTTTCGAGGCAATAATACCTTGCTTGACATCGTCGACATTGGGGAGCGCCAAATGCTCCGCCGGTGTGACATAGCACAAAAAGGCCACGCCCGCTGCCGCTGCGACAGCACCACCGATAGCCGCCGTAATATGGTCATAGCCGGGAGCAATGTCCGTCACCAGTGGACCAAGGACATAAAAGGGAGCTCCCTGACACATTGCCTGTTGAATCTTGACATTCGCCTCAATTTGATCCAACGGCATATGCCCCGGTCCTTCTACGATGACGGCTACGTCCTTTTCCCAGGCTCGTTTTGTCAGTTCAGCCAACCGCACCAGCTCATTCATCTGCGCCACGTCGGATGCATCGGCGAGGGATCCGGGTCGACACGCATCTCCCAGAGAAATCGTCACATCGTGCTCACGGCAGATCGCAAGAATATCATCATAGTATTCATAGAAGGGGTTTTCCTCTCCTGTCATCACCATCCAGGCAAACACCAGCGAGCCGCCACGGGAGACGATATTGGTCAGGCGCTTCTGCTCCTTGATCTGTCCGATCGTCTCACGTGTGATGCCACAGTGCAAAGTGACGAAGTCCACTCCATCTTCTGCGTGCATCCGGACGACATCAATAAAGTCCTTTGCTGTCAAGGTGTGCAGATCCCTTTGATAGTGTATGACCGCATCATATACCGGTACCGTCCCGATCAAGGCAGGGCATTCACGAGTTAGTTTTTGTCGAAACGGCCGTGTATTGCCATGAGAAGATAAATCCATGATGGAGTGCGCTCCCATTCGGACAGCTTCCATCACCTTCTCCATCTCTGTATCGTAATTTGTACAGTCTCGAGAGATGCCCAGATTGACATTGATCTTTGTCTGTAACATGGAACCAATCCCTACCGGATCGAGGCTGGTATGGTTTTTATTTGCACTGATGACGACTTTGCCTTGAGCTACCAGTGGCATCAATTCCTCTACTGTATAGTTCTCCTTGGCGGCGACCGTCTTCAGCTGTTTCGTAACAATCCCTTTTCGCGCGGCTTCCATCTGCGTCGTATAATTCTTCAATGTTCCTCCTTTAAAAGTTCCACATATGATTCAGCGGTCCACTCCCCCGTCCAAGATCGAGTCCTGCGGTGAGTGCACCGGAGATATAAGTCTTCGCCGATTCGATGGCTTCGGGTAAGTTTTGCCCTTTTGCCAGGCCGGCTGCTATTGCGCTTGAGAGGGTACACCCGGTTCCATGCGTATTGGAGGTCTCGATCCTCTCCCCATAAAACCAGCGACTTTTCCCCTCGGCATATAACAGGTCATTGGCATCATTTACACTGTGACCGCCCTTTAAAAGTACGGCACATCCATAGTTGTTCGCG
Organism: uncultured Clostridia bacterium; assembly: GCA_937880545.1. Classification (GTDB taxonomy): domain Bacteria; phylum Bacillota; class Clostridia; order Peptostreptococcales; family Acidaminobacteraceae; genus DUVM01. The sequence goes on from CALFKA010000034.1 coordinate 2,858, forward strand.
ATCTTCCCTGCCGCTTCCTCCATCTCCCGAGGCGTCTTGATCGCCATCCCTGAGAGGATCTCTCCTTCCGGGATATTTGGTGTCACTACCTCTGCCAGTGGCAGAAGTCGTTTCTTTAAGCTCTCGATCGCCTCATCTTGTAGAAGCTTTGCCCCGCTCGTCGCCACCATCACCGGATCCACCACGATATGGCCTACATGATATTTCTCAAGTGTTTGGGCAATCACTTCAATCAGAATGCTCGATGACACCATTCCCACCTTTACAGCATCCGGTAAGATATCGCTCAGGACACTTTCTAGTTGGAGTTCTAAGAACTCCGGAGTCACTTCCATAATCCCCTGAACCCCTGTGGTATTCTGAGCTGTCAGAGCGGTAATAGCGCTCATGCCGTAAACCCCCAGTGACGTCATCGTCTTAAGATCCGCCTGAATACCGGCGCCACCGCTTGAGTCGCTACCGGCAATGCTTAACACTGTCTTCATGGCTTCGCTTCGTTCCATGTAGTAACCATAGCTTTGGCCATTTCATATGGATCCTTTGCTCCAGTGATAGCTGAAACGACAAAGAAGCCTCCTACTCCGGTCTGAGCGAGCTCTTTCAGGTCTTCAAGTTTAACGCCGCCACCGACAACGACAGGAAGCGGACTGAGCCGAGCCAGCTCACGCAGTTCATCATAGGAGTGGGTGATGACTTTTCCGGAGGGATCGAGCCCACAATCGGGCTTGGTCTGTGTCTCACGCAGAGGGCCAACCCCAAAATAATCAAATGAAGTGGTATCCACGGCCTGGACGTACTCAATGAGTTCATCTCTTCTGGCAGATAGTCCGATGATGGCTTCTTCTCCCAGGTACTTGCGGCAGACAGCCACCGGTACATCACTCTGTCCCACATGGATCCCATCTACCAGTATTCCCTGTTCCCGGGCGGCCAGGACGACATCTAATCGGTCATTGACGACAAGCGCTACCTTGCCCCTTGCTTCCTCTTCAATGACTTGAGCTGCCTGGCGGGTCAACTCAATTAACTCTCTCGCAGACGCTTCATTGGATCGAATCTGTACAAAGCGCATTCCGCCACGAATGGCCTGACGGATAACTTCTGGTACTTCTCGCCCGAGAGTATTTTCAGGACCTATCACCAGATAGGCTGAGAGATCAAAATGTTTTCTACTCATCGAAAACCTCCAATGCTTTATCCAAAGCAGCGAGCTTCGTCGTCATAGTCGCTTCATATCCCGGACGAATATCGGCTTTTAATACGACACTCGTTCGGATCCCTTTTTCCGCAAGGACAAAAGTGGCGTCCTTCACCACCTGCATGACCTCATCCCATGGTCCCTCGATCTCAGTAAACATGGCACTGGTTTTATTTGGGAGACCTGCTTGTCGAATCACTTTGACGACTTGTGCGACATGCTCTGCAAGTTCATCTCCCACGCCAAAAGGCGCAATAGACACAGCGACTAAAGTATTCATTCTATTTCCTCCAAATCGAATGGATTGTCTGCAATCTCTTCAGGGCTTGCAAGGTAGAGTTCATCCAGGAAGCGAACCTGGAAGCTGGCTGGTGCCACTTCTGTCTGTCCTGCCTTGCGACCGGCAAGGTTGAAGACGGCACTTCCCAGCAGGGCGGCCACCAGGGGCTTGGCTGCTGTCGCATATACGGCCATCACGCCCGCCAAAGCACAACCGGCACCCGTTATCTTTCCAAAGAAATGAGAGCCTCCATAGGAAGTGATGACCTGCTTCCCATCGGTGATCAAATCTTTCTCTCCGGAGACTGCTACGGCACCACCGGTATAGCGAGCCAGATGAATGGCGGCATCCCGAGCTGCTATGACTTCTTCCGTTGAGTCGACTCCCCGAACACTGGAATGCTCAGCTCCACCGTCCAAGCCCCATAGTCCGGCGAGCGCAATAATCTCCGAGGCATTGCCACGAATAATGGTCGGCTTGTACTGTTTGAAGGTCATAAGTAGTTCACTTCGGAGGGATCCGATGCCGATGGCCACAGGGTCGAGTACCCAGGGTTTTTGTCGCTCGTGAAGTGTCTTCGCACAGAGTGGTAAGGTGTCTCCATAGACCGGCATCAATGTACCGACATTGATATATGTTGCTCCACCGGCCTGGGCCAAAAACTCGCCTTCATCGGGCATGTAGACCATGGCGGCAGCACCGCCAACGGCCAGCTGGGCATTAGCCACCAGGTTGATGGTGACGCTGTTGGTGATCGATCCGGCCATCGGGTTAGTTTCTTTTACCTGTTGGACGGCCTGGATCATTTCTGTCTTAAGTGATTCTTTGGTATACATCGACG
>CALFKA010000035.1 GCA_937880545.1 uncultured Clostridia bacterium
TCAAACCCTACAGGTTAAGTGGTGGGTAATTGACATAATTCCTATTCTAATGACTATCCCTTCAGCGGAAACAAGAGGGATAAGTAGAGTCCTTCACTGGTGGGCATATCTCTAAGGAGTGTTCCTTCGAGATTGCGGGCAAGAAGCTTTAGATGCTCCAAAATTGTTTCGTCAATAACGTCAGTTCCCGTGAGGGAGAAGAAGATCTGTAATTGATCTTCAAAACGCATAATCTCTATCACATAGCGTCGTTCTTCTTGCTCTGTGAGAGAGAAGAAGTCACGCAGAATTCCTTCGAGGAGATCCGGATCACTCTCGAGAAGGAAAGCCTCCCCTCTGAGTTCGATCGGTGCCGCAGGATCGATGCTTTCATGGGTCCGGCGTATCAAGTCGAGAAGAGAAAATTCTTCCCGGCGCTTCTCCAGGATAACTCCTTCGGTAAACTTTACATCTGAACTGAGACTCTGTACTCTTCGTTCCAGGCTCATCAAACGTACTTGACGTCGTTTGAGGCTCAGTTCCAACTCCTTATTCTGCTCCGTCAGTGTCTTCTCCTTTGTTCGCATATCTGAAAAAATCGTGTTGAGCGTCGGTGTCAGGCTAAAGTGGCGAAAGAGCGGTTCCTGCGCAAGCAGAGTCTTGCCTTCATAAGCCTGCAGAAGCACCTCGTTCATCTCTTCCTGATCCTTTCTCAGCGAACGAGTGAAGAAGTGCGAAACGATCCACGAAGCTAATAGGAGAATCACAAAGAATCCCACAAGTTCCCAGATATGATTTCTCAAAAAACCTGTAAAGAGGATCTTTCGGTTGGAGAGCATCAAGTCAAGATCTTCTCGACTCATTGCATAGCCAAAGGAAAAACCGGAGAGAACGGACTTTTCCACACTGTAAAACTGGTCCGTCTTCTCATCCAATTGTGCCAGTGTCTTAAATGGCGCATTGGGAGCCAGGTTCACCCCTTGTTCGTCAAAGACGAGAATCGAAGGGTCGAGCTCCAGGTATTTGGAGAGATTGTTCAGCATTCTGTGCCGGACTTCTTCATCACTGTTGGTGTAGACGATGACAGTGCCTATCGGAAAACGCAGAGTCTCCGTATAGTAGAGTATCTCCTCTTCACGGTAATAACCCGGTTCCTCCAGATGGACTGCTTTAGGTGGAGGTTCTCCGAATGTAACCTCATTGTCCTCATCAACAACAAAGAGTTGGAAGCCACTCGACTCCTCCAGTTGAACGGTCAATTCCTCCAGTCTTTCATGAAGGGCTTGCGTGTCGGTTCGCAACGTATAATAAAGATCAAAGACAGAGCTCCGCAGAGAGGTGGAAACGCTCTTGAGCTCTCCCTTGAGTTCTTCATATTCTTGCTCGAAGGAGCGGTCTCCCTCGAGGAGAACGCGATGCGCCCGGTTCTCCACCGATGCTTCCAGCGCCAGCTCTTGCTGCTCAGCAAATTTCTGCGTTTCCATGGTGAAGCGCGTATAGAGAAAATTAATCCAGACAAAAGCCAAGACACTGACGATCAGGGCGACCACCAGCAGGAGTTTTCTCAGATAGCGACGAATAATGGTTTCACTTATCATACTGAGCTCCTAATTCCCATACAGGATGCAAGCTGCGCATCAGGTAGACAAATGGCGTGTCGAGAAATGCACTCAGAGCTTTGATCAGGTAAGTGCTGAGCATGATCTGCCACAGCGCATCCACAGGATAGACACCCCAGAAAGCGATCAGGACAAAGATCACACTGTCGATCAGCTGGCTGACCAGTGTGCGTCCGTGATGTCGAATCCACAGAGCACCGCGGCTCGGAAAGATTTTTCGAATCAATTCAAACAAATAGACATCGCTGAGTTGGCTGATTAAAAAGGCAATCAGCGAACCAGCGCTGAGTCTTGGCAAAAACGAAAACAGCGTCTTCATGGGCGCTTGTGCAAAATCATTGGCAGAAGGTGGAATCTTCAGCACCAGCTGCATGATAAAGGTAAATGACAGGAGTGTGAAAAAGCCCAGATAGACTGCTTTTTTTGAGAATTCTTTCCCGTACTTTTCGTTGATCAGGTCTGTCGACAAATTGATGCTTCCATAAATGGCATTTCCCAGCGTCGCCGAAAGACCCAGAAGCTCAACATTTTTTAGCACCTGGATATTGGCGATAATGACGGCGGCACCAATCCAGACATACAGACCGGTGATCCCGAAAAGTTTATAGCTAATGGCGCAGAGCGAAAACTGCAACACCAGCAGAATCAGCCATAGAGTAAATGTGTTCATGCTTTCCTGTTCTAGCTATATAGCGGCATCTTCCGTTTCAAAGATCATGGGTTCCAGGCTTGAAAGGATGTCCTTTCGGGTGATGATCCCGATAAAGATTCCCTGATCATCGACGACGGGGACAAAGTTTTGTACCATAATCATGGAAAACAGATCCGAAAAGTCGGCTGTAATCAGCACGGGAGACATGGAGTGATTCTTTGGGATCTGGATGAGTTTGATCTTTTCCGCTTCTTTTCTCGAGATCGGATCCAGCGCAAGAAGTTTTTTCAGGATATCTCCTTCACTGACCGATCCGACATACCGCCCCGAGGTATTCAAGATCGGAATGTGTGTATAGCCATGATGCTCCATCTTTTCGATGAGCTGACGAAGACTGGCATCTTCGTATTCGAAAACCACTTCATGCTTGGGAGTCAGATAAAAAGCTATGTTCTTCAGTGCCATCTTTACTCCTTCAATTCATAGTAAACAGCCTGACAGTTGTCCATCTTCTGCTGTTCCCACTGCAGCTTCCCACCCAGAAAGTAGAGACGGAAAAGCATCGCCAGTGCGCCGTGAGAAATGATCAGCACATGATCGTGCTTCTCCTTTTTCAGGTCTTCAAGAAAACTGTCGACGCGATCACGCATGGAGCCAAGGGACTCAATGCCGTGAAATGTATAGTCAAAGTCATAATAGGAGCGGTCCCACTCAAAGCCTGCGGCAAGCAGTTCTGCAACAGAACGCATCTGATACGCTCCAAAAGACCTCTCTAACAGACGGGGATCATAGACGACAGGGATATCTCTGCCCTCGAGGATAATCTCCGCCGTCTGGCGTGCGCGAAGAAGTGGCGAGCAGTAGACACAATCAATAGGAGTGTCTTTCCACTCCTTTGCTGCGGCTCTCGCCTGAATGATTCCTGTCTCATTGATAGATGTATCTGTTCTTCCCTGAAGGATGCCATCCATATTGGGCTGTGTCTGAGCGTGGCGCAGGAAGCTCACCTTCACAGGATATGGCCTTCTTTCGGCACAATGCAAAGGAACTTCAAAGTGGAATCACCTTTATTCCTGTACTGATGTACGGTGCCTGAGGGAACGTATGCCGCATCCCCTGCGCGAATCGGATGTTCCTGATCGTCCATGAGGAGAACTCCTTCTCCCTCCAGAACATAATTGATATGAGGCCATGGATGGCTATGATGGGGACTGCTTCCCTCAGGAGCCAGTTCCACTTGGCGCATCACATGATCCTGCCAGCCTTCTTCCGGACCCACCAAAGCTTTCATGGAAGATCCGGCAGAACCGGGAGCGCTCATATCAATGGCCTTTACTTCACTTTCGTGTCGAACCACTTATATATCCTTTCTGTACCACATGCCTTCAAAGTGGACGCTGTCGATATTTTTATATACCCTTGCCCGCGCCTGAACAACATCATCACCAAAGGCAACCAGAGAAAAGACTCGTCCTCCCGATGCCACCAGCTCTCCGTTCGTTTCTGAGGTTCCGGCGTGAAAGAGCCGTACTCCTTCATCAGGAGTCTGGAGGGTGACTTTTTGCGGGACAGCCCCTCGCACAGGGTAGCCATCGGATGCGATACAGACGCACACTCCGGCAGGATACGTATAACTCACGGCAGGGGGAAGTTCTTCTCCCTCCGCTGTCTTTTTCAACAGCTCCAATATATCCTCTTTGATTCTGGGTAGAAGGCTCTGAGTCTCCGGATCCCCAAAGCGAACATTGTATTCAAGGACCTTCAAGCCCTTCTCTGTCCTCATTGCCCCAATGAACAGCACACCCCGAAAATCAATTTTCCGACTCAAAAGGCCACGGTGCGTACTCTCCATAATTTCTTTGAGCTGCTCCTCCTCCTTAGATGAAAGTTCTTCTGCAGGAGAAATAGTGCCCATGCCACCTGTGTTGGGTCCCATATCCCCGTCATACGCTCTTTTATGATCTCTGGCAGAGCCGAGATAGGTATATCCCTTTTCATTGCGGAGCATAAAGAAGGAGATTTCCGGACCGATCAAGCGCTCTTCAAAAAGCAGGCAATTGGCAGCGGCTCCCAGGTGATGGTGTACGAAGAGATCCATCAAAGTCGCTTCTGTTTCTTCCGGTGTTTCCGGAAGAAAGACCCCTTTGCCCGCCGCTAATCCATCGGCTTTGAGTACAGGTAGACCTTCCCAGTTGTTGGCGATAGCTCTCGCTTCATCTAGTGTCGTAGCCATTTCTGCGTGGGCTGTCGGGATCGAAAACTCTTCCATAAAGACTTTGGAGAAGGCCTTGCTGCCTTCAAGTTTTGCCCCTTCCCTACCGGGACCAAAGACAGGCAGTCCGGCTGAGCGAAACACATCGGCAAGGCCTTCGACGAGCGGCTGCTCCGGACCTATGATGACAAGATCTACTTTTTCTCTCTTGGCAAATGCGAGGAGTTCTTTCTGTTCTCGTAGGGCGACAACCTCTGCGACATCTTTCATACCCGGGTTTCCCGGTGCAACAATCACTCGCTTACTGAGCGGGCTTTCTTTAACCAGGGTGGCCAGGGTGTGTTCACGAGCACCACTTCCTATGATGAGCACATTCATATCAATGCCTGAAATGTCGCATGCCGGTAAAGACGAGGGCTATGCCATGACGGTTACATGCGTCAATGCTGGCTTGATCTTGTAGAGAGCCTCCCGGCTGGATGATTGCGCGGATTCCCATTCGAGCAGCTTCTTCTACGACATCGTCAAAGGGGAAGAAAGCATCGGAAGCTAAAAGTGTTCCTCCCTGTCCCCTTTCCAGTGCGATACGAGTTGCGTCAATGCGGTTCACATTGCCTGCACCGATCCCGGCGGTCTTTTTGCCGTCGGAGACGACGATGGCATTGCTCTTTGCAAATTTGACGACCTGGAAAGCGAAGAGCAGTCCTTCCATCTCTTCTTCCGTCGGCTTTGTCTGGGTGACGACTTCCAGCTTTTCATAGAGTTTTGTATCCGGTGTCTGCAGGAGATAGCCTCCATCGACCGAGGTAAATAGTGGTCTTTCGGAAGGTTTGCCTTTGACTTCGAGAATTCGCAGGTTTTTTTTGACTCGGAGAATCTCAAGGGCTTCTTCTGTAAATCCAGGAGCCGCAATCACCTCGAGAAAGATCTCCGTCAGCTTCTTCGCAGTCGGCGCATCGACTTGGCGGTTAAAGGCCACAATGCCCCCGAAAATAGACACGGGATCACAGCTGTACGCCAGTTCATACGCTTCAAACGTCGATTCTGCCCGACCGGCACCACACGGGGTGCAATGTTTGACGGCGATACAGACGCCTTCATCGAAGGAATACGCCAGACCGATCGCAGCGTCGGCGTCTCGCAGGTTATTGTAAGAGAGAGGTTTTCCTCCCAAGAGTGTTGCCTCACTCAGCAGCCCCGGTGAAAGGGGGTCGGTGTAAAAGGCCGCTTCCTGATGAGGGTTTTCCCCGTAGCGCAGCACTTGAGATCGCGTCACGCTCAGATGGATATGTTCGGGAAACAATTCCTGATTTAAGTAAGTAGCTATGCGAGCATCATAGCCGGCGCAATGGGAAAAAGCTGCAGCGGCCAGTTTCTTGCGATATTCTTCATCGAGTCCACCTTCTTTTGCGCGCTTCACAAATTCTTCGTATTGATTTTGCTCACACAGAACTAGGACAGATTTGTGATTCTTTGCGGCACTTCGGATCATGGTAGGTCCGCCGATATCGATCAGCTCAATCATCTCCTCCTGTGGAAGATGCTTCTTCAGTCCTTCCTCAAAAGGATAGAGATTGCAGACAACCAAATCGATCGGCTTGATCCCCTGCGCTTCAACCTGCGCTAAGTGATCCGGCTCTTCTTTTCGGGCAAGGATACCTGCGTGAATGGCGGGATGAAGTGTCTTCACTCTCCCACCAAGAAGTTCCGGAAAGCCCGTAACTTCTTCCACCGCTGTAACGGGACATCCTGCCTCCTGCAGTGCTTTGAGGCTTCCGCCTGTCGAAATCAATTCGTAGCCAAGCGAAACCAGTTCACTCGCTAGAGAAGTGATTCCCGTTTTATCATAGACGCTGATCAGTGCTCTCACTCTGTTCCTCCAAAACTTTCCTGATTGTCTCTAAGTAAAGGGGTTTTTCTATCGCCTGTACCGCCGTCGCGAGCGCCTGCGCATCCCTATCTCCAACCTCCACAGAAGCTTGAGCAAGGATACTGCCGGTGTCAATGCCTTCGTCGACTCGGTGTACGGTTGCGCCACTCACTTTCTCCCCACTGTTGACTACAGCTTCATGGACATGGGAGCCGTAAAATCCTTTCCCTCCGAACTTTGGCAAAAGCGCTGGATGAACATTGAGGATCTTCCCTCGGAACATTTCTACGACGTCTTTCGGGACGGGTTTAAGGTAGCCTGCCAGGCAGATGAGATCCGGTGCCAACTCCGCCAGTGCCTTCTTCCACTCGCCGTTTCGTTCAATAGGAATGATTGGAACTTCACGCTTCTGTGCCTTTTCAATGACACCTGCATCAGGCCGGTCACAGAAAAGAGCTATGACATCAAAGTACTCTCTTCCCTTATCGGTGAGATAGGCAAAGGTTGAGCCACCGCCGGAAGCAAAGATGACGACGCGCTTTAGCGCAGGCATGGTTCCTCTCCCTTCATCACTTTGCCAATAGTGTGGGCTTCCCAGCCCGCTTCTCTCAGGAGCTCATGGGCTCTGTTTTCTTCTTGCGGGCTCACAGCCACAATCATACCGATGCCCATATTGAAGGTAGAAAAGAGTTCTTCTTCATCGAGCCCACTGAGTTGGGCAATTTTCTTATATAAAGGGGTGCGTGGCCAGGACCGACTGTCTACATCGAAAGTGAGTCCTTTAGGGAGCATACGGGGAATGTTTTCAAAGAATCCCCCCCCTGTAATGTGAGCAATCCCCTTGACCTCTAGCTGACTCCACAGTGCTTCCAAAGGCTCCAAGTAGAGATGCGTTGGTCGCAGGAGTTCTTCTGCAAACGGCGTAATCTCATCGGGATAGAGTTCTAAGAAAAGCTTGCGGATCAGTGAGTAGCCATTGGAGTGGACACCGCTTGAGGCAAATCCTATCAAAACATCATCGGGCCGAATATTTCTTCCATCAATGCTCTTATCTCGCTCGACGATTCCCACGCAGAAGCCCGCCATATCGACATCTCCCGGGGCATAGATCCCCGGCATCTCTGCGCTCTCTCCTCCGATCAAGGCGCATCCTACGGACTTACAGGCGCGCGCTATGCTTTCCACCAAGGAAGCGACGACATCCGGTTCGAGCCGAGCACTCGCCAAGTAGTCCAGAAAGAATAGAGGCTTGGCTCCATGACAGACAATGTCATTGACACACATGGCGACCAGATCCTGCCCCAATCCGGAAAAATCCCCAAGCTCTTTGGCCAATAGAATCTTTGTCCCTACGCCATCCGTCCCACTTACCAGTACGGGCTCTCTGTATCCATCCGGAACGCGGAAAAACCCGGCAAAGCTGCCGAGTTCCGTGAGAACCTCAGGAGTATAGGTGGCTTCTACTGCCGCTTTCATCTTCTTTACGGCTTCCTGCCCCCGCCGGACATCCACGCCCGCCTGGGCATAACTTACTTTCACCTTCTTGCCTCCTGTTCTAGAATTTTTCGAATACGTATCGGCTCTGGACACGTGGCACTTCCATCGGGTACTGGCCATCGAAGCAGGCGCAACAGAGCTCTTCTTTGGGAATGCCGATGGCTTCGATGAGATCCATGTAGTCCAGATACATCAGCGAATCAGCTCCAATTTGCTTGGCAATCATATCGACTTCGTAATTGGCGCCGATCAGTGTTTTCTTCTGCGGCGTATCGATGCCGAAGTAGCATGAATACTTGATGGGCGGTGAACAACTGCGCACATGCACTTCTTTGGCTCCCGCCTGCTTTAAGCGATCGACGAGTCGCTTCATGGTCGTCCCGCGTACGATCGAGTCGTCGACGAGAAGGATCCGCTTGTCCTTAACAGTCTCGGAAATAATGCCGAGCTTGAGGCGTAGAAGCCTTTCTCTCTCCTCCTGTGTCGGATCCATGAAGGTCCTGCCGATGTATTTGTTTTTAATCAGTGTATGGGTGTATGGAAGACCTGCTGCTTTTGCATAGCCGACAGCCGCCGGGATGCCGCTGTCGGGCACCGGAGCAACGAGATCATACTCTCCGGAATCCTTCTCTGCGAGGAGCTCACCCATCCGGACTCTGGCTTCATAGACGCTTCGCCCTTCCTGTCGGGAGTCGGGTCTGGAGAAGTATACATATTCAAAGGCGCATACAGCGCGGCGTTTCGTATCATCGAAGGTATAGCTCTTGTAGTCCGAGCCACTCACTTCGACGATCTCCCCTTTGTCAAGGTCCTTGATATACTCAGCCTCGAGCAGATCCAATGTGCAAGTCTCCGAGGCAAACACGATCTCATTGTCTTTCGTCCTGCCCATTACGAGGGGACGAAGCGCATTAGGATCGCGCACGCCATACATCTTGCTATCGAGGATCAGAATCAGAGCATACCCCCCCTTAATCTGCTTCAGGGTCGTTATTAACGCTTCGAGTCCGTCTCCTTTGTAGTTCTTTGAGAGAAGACGCACTATCACTTCGGAGTCGATGGTCGTAGTAAAACTATGCCCCTCATCAATCAGCTCCTCTCGAATAGAGACTGCATTAATCAGATTGCCATTATGCACCAGCGCCATCGAACCTCCCTTGAATTCGACGACCAGAGGCTGGGCATTCTTTCTCGCCTGGGAGCCTATAGTGCTATAGCGCACATGACCGATGCCAATGGAGCCATTGAGAGGTCGCAGATTCTCCTGATTAAAGACCTCCGACGCAAGTCCTGTATTTTTAAAGTATGTCATCACCCCTTCGTGGTAGACGGCGATGCCGGCAGCTTCTTGTCCTCGGTGTTGAAGACTCATAAGACCATCGAAGAGCTTCGTACCCAGCGGCTGGTACTGCGTGGAACAGATGCCCACCAGACCACATTCTTCTCTGAGTTTATCCATATTATTTTCCTCTATTCATACAGGCGTGAGGCATCGATCACTTCCCGGTCCTGTTGCCTGACACTTTCCTGTTGTTTCATGACATATTTTCTGTACGTTGCCGCCACTTCTTCGTCAGACAGTGCGAGAATGCGCATGGCGAGAAGAGCGGCATTGGCGGCGGCGTTTACTCCGACGCAGGCCACCGGTACCCCGGAGGGCATCTGCACGATGCTAAGAAGAGAGTCGAGTCCACCCATCATCGAAGTCTGCACTGGGATTGCGATGACCGGCAGATCTGTCACCGATGCGAGCACTCCCGGCAGATGAGCAGCTTTTCCGGCTGCTGCCAGGATGACGGAAAACCCGTTTTCTGCTGCCTCTTTGGCAAACGAAAGGGCTTCATCTGTGGTCCTGTGTGCACTGAGTACTCTCGCCACGACAGGGACATTAAATTCTTTACAGATTTCAAGCGCCGGCTTTATGACATCATAGTCACTCTGGCTCCCCATGATCAGTGCAATCTTCATTTTTTTCCTTTCATCCAGGCTACGGCGGAGGCAAAGAGCTGCAAGTCTTCTTGCCAGCTGACATTTCCTCCCACTCCCTGATGGAGACGTTCACTGTGACTCATCCTGCCTATGATTTTACCACATGGACTGATCAATCCCTCGACATTTTCTACAGAGCCGTTTGGATTCTCCACATATGACGTAGCAATCTGCCCCCTCTTCTTCAGAAGAGCGAGATCTTCCTGTGTCGCTACGAAGCGCCCTTCGGCATGAGAGACAGGTACTCGGTAGGTCATCCCTTCTTTTGCATTCACGAGCCAAGGAGCTCTGTCTGTATGCGCAAGTGTATCAACGTACATAGCCTGATGACGCCCGGCTGCATTTAGGGTGACACTCATGTTGACATCTTCAGGTTCACGGATCATTCCATCATAGAAGACGCCGAGTTTCACCAGTGCAGAAAACCCGCTTCCGATACCTATCACAGCGCCTCCGCGCTCAAGTAGAGAATGGAAAGCTTCTTTTAGCGGTTCTTTGCGAAAAACAGCGCTCAAGAATCGCGCATGAGCATCCGGCTCATCTCCTGCAGAAAACCCTCCGGTCAGTGCGAGGATATCGCAGTGTTCCATATGCCCGGCTAACTCCTTTAGCGATGCCTCCATGTCGCGGTCACGGAAGACCCACTCCGTGATAGTGGCTCCGGCCTTTCTAAAGGTAAGTGCTACATCCTCTTCCCCATTTGTGCCGGGGAAGACAGGAACAAAGACGTTCACGTCTTTCTTCCCCTCTACTTTTTCTATCTCAGTACGAAGGAAAACAGGATCAGAACTTAAAGGTAGAGAGTTAACTTTATAGACTTCTGAGAGCGTCGCTTCTCTTTCCTTCAATGCTTCATCGAGTGATATTCTTTCCCCATCGAGCACTAGATCTGTTTGATCCGTCGTCCGGCCTATGGAGACCAGGTCTTTTTGACTGAGTTCTTTCTCGCTTTCTATCAAGATCGAGCCGTAGGTGTCGCTGACAGCTGTTACTTCTGCTCCAATGCAGTTACCGAAGGCGCTTCTGAGAAGGGTTTCTTTCAGAGATCCTTCGACGACAGAGGCGCTTAGCACACCTTCACCTCTAATAGAAAGAAAAGCTTCCGCTGCTTCTTTGACCTTTTGAAGATCAAAGGAGTAATCTTCTTTTTTCGGCATGGGCAGGAGGTAGAGATAGCTGCCTGCCTGCTTCCACTCAGGACTGACCACATCTGAAATCTTGGCCGTGTTGACAGCGAAGGAAAGGAGCGAGGGCGGGACACGGATCTCTCCTCCCTCCCAAAGATAGGAGCCGCTCATCGAGTCTTTCCCCCCGATAGAGGCCAGACCGAATGTCTCGAGTACAGAGTTGGCACCCAAAAGTGCCATCAGCGGCTTTGCCCAGCGAGCCGGTTCTTCTCCCAGACGCTCGAAGTACTCTTGGAAAGTAAAGCGGATGCCCTGAATATCGGAGCCAAGTGCCAGTGCTCGCAGAAGGCTCAGAAGCACAGCCGCCTGCGCCCCGTGATAGGGACTCCACTGCGCAAGATGCGGATCATACCCCCATGTCGCGATGCTGATATCCTCTTGATTGTCACCGATGGGAATCAGCGAGACCATTCCCTCCACAGGTGTCTTTCGGTGTTTTCCACCGTATGGACCCAGAACATTGCAGGAGCCTGCGGTGGAATCGAACATGTCACTGAGACCCTGAAGAGAGGCATATCGGAGAGCATCTCTCGTCTCATCTACTTGTTTGTAGGGGTAAGCATCGATGTCAATCGGTTCCGCTACTGCCTTTGCGGTGCGCACTGCACCACTGCTTGAGAGGAACTCTCTACTCAAGCTCACGAGGGTGTCTTCCCCCTTCGTGACGACAAAACGCGCCTCTTCTGTGACCCTGCCGATCTTCGTGAGGGTCAAGTTTTCCCTCTTTGCTGTCTCTTCAAAGAGAGGGAGGTCCTCCGGTCGGATGACGAGTGCCATGCGCTCTTGAGATTCACTTAAGAGAGTCTCCCAAGCGTGAATGTCCGCATGTTTTAGGGGCACGTGATCGAGTGAAAGGCTAAGTCCCGGAGCAATCTCTCCGAATGCGACACCGATCCCTCCGGCGCCCAGGTCGTTACAGCGGACAATCTTGGGGCCGATAGCTTCCTCGCGGAAGAAACGCATCAACTTTCTCTCTTCCGGCGCATTTCCTTTTTGGACTTCACTTGCTGCATCTTCTACGACCGCTTCATCATAACTCTTTGAGGAGCCTGAAGCGCCGCCAATGCCGTCGCATCCAGTGTCTCCCCCAAGGAGAAGGAGCAGATCGCCTGCTTGAGGATTACCACGCGTCACATGATTCTTTTTCGCAGCGGCAATCACAAAGCCTGCTTCCATTCGCTTTGCTTCAAAGCCGGGATGATAGAATTCCTGTACACAGCCCGTCGACAGCCCGATTTGATTGCCATAAGAACTGAAACCGTCCGCGGCTCTGCGGCAGAGCGTCAGTTGAGGGAGTTTTCCTTCCAGGGTGTTTTTGTCTCTCGGGTCTCTCGCTCCGGTCAGTCGCATCGACTGGTAGACATGGCTGCGCCCGGAGAGCGGATCTCGGATGGCGCCACCGAGACAGGTCGCCGCTCCTCCGAAAGGTTCAATTTCTGTCGGATGATTGTGGGTCTCATTTTTAAACATCAGGAGGATCTCTTCACCGCCTGCCTTTCTGTATACACTGGCAGCGTTGATCTCCTCGCTTTCTTCAAGGTCGTCCAGATTCCCCTGCTTTTTCTGACGTCGGATACTCCATACAGCGAGATCCATCAATGTAGCAGGTCGATTCCCCCACTCTTTTCTGAGCCGCTCATACAACGCCAGGTCTTCTTTTGCACTTTCAATCCCACACTCCGAGAGGTCGATTTCTTCGAGCACCGTGTGAAAAGTCGTGTGGCGGCAGTGGTCGCTCCAAAAAGTCTCTAGAAATTTTAGTTCACTCCAATTAGGGTCTCTTCCCTCACTGAGAAAATAGGAGCGGATTTCTTCCATGTCTTCCACAGAAAGAGCGAGGCCTTTATCCGTCAGAACTTTTTGTAGATCCGTGTTCGCTAGAGAGATGGGCTCCAGACTTCTGTCCGCGTCCTTTCTCTTCGTACGCACAGGGAATACATCCAAAGGAATCTCTCTGGATTCCACAGGATTGATGAGATAGTTGCAGATGGCGTCCCACTGGGTGTCATCCACCCCTTTGACAAGGTAGATGGAGGCGGCTCCCACAGGCCCGGATTCTCCGAGCAACTGCAGGCATTTCTCTAACAGATAGGACTGTTGATCAAATTGTCCACTCAGAAACTCTACACGCACATGGCGGTATCCTTCCGGCGGAAGATAAGTAAGCGTATAGTCTTCGACCCCTCGGTCACAAAAAACTTCCAAGATCGTCTTTTCGGTCAGTTCATTTTCGGTATAATACATGCGCACCAGACGCAGGTCGTCTATTTCAAGGTCTAGCTGCGCCTCCAGTTCGCGTCTGAGTTTTTCCTCTTTTGAACGAAATTCTACTCTTTTCTCAACATAAACAGTAAACATACACCCTCCTCATCTACTATTGTACGAGTTCCTGCGTTATAATTGAATATGGTATTTACTAATACTTGTTATTAGGGGAGCTAATGAATAATTTAGAAAAGTATCGAATATTTTTGGCCGCTGCACAGTATGAAAACTTCACGCGCGCGGCGAAAGAACTCTTTGTCACTCAGAGCTCGGTCTCTCAGACTGTTCGGACACTGGAAGATGCGTTGGGCGTCCCGCTCTTTTCTCGCAGAGGAAAGCGAGTCCACTTGACAGACGAAGGGAAAATGCTCCAGGGCGAACTGGAACAGGCATTTGGACGCATCCGCAGGGCAGAGGAGATTCTCGAAGAAGTGACACAAGCGAGAAGAGGCTCCCTCATTATCGGAGCCAGTGACACTCTTTGTCGTCACTTTCTGCTCGACATCTTCGCTGATTTCCGAAAAAAATATCCCTCCATTCACTTAAGTCTTGTCAACCGTCCCTCTCCGAGTATTCTCGAAGAGCTCCATAGAGGGACAGTAGACATCGGATTTGCCTCCCTTACCGAAGCAAAGCAGCCCGGTCTGGAGGTCATCGCTATCCAGCCGATGGAAGAGATCTTCTTTACCGGAGAAGACTTAGCACATCTCACAATGAAGCCACAGAACCTCAAAAGTCTGCTGTCCTACCCTTGGGTAAGCCTGGGTCTACACACCAGTACACGTCAGCTACTGGAAAACTTATTTAC
>CALFKA010000036.1 GCA_937880545.1 uncultured Clostridia bacterium
AGATCGTGATGTGACTGGAGTTCAGACGTGTGCTCTTCCGATCTCTTCTTCCGGCGGACTTTTCAGGAGCCAGGGAACATCAAAGAAGCGCTCCATCAAAAGAGGAAGCTCGGAAAGCTCATCAAAAGCTCTCTGCTCCACAAAGACACCCCCCGGCGTGTGCCTTCCCGTCATCGTATCGGGAAGTGCGGCCATATTGATCCGACCTCTAATAGGGCGGGCAAATCGCTTGGAGACGAGATCCACCGCTTCTTCCAGTGCACGCTGCGCAATGACAGCGCTAGTGTCTTTCAGTAGAAGGATCTCTCCCGAGAGAAACGGAATCTCCATGTAGCGGGCGAGAGAGAGGATCCACTCCCCCTCTCCCGAGAAAAAGTATCTTTTTATCCCGTCTTCCCGAGTCAGTGACTCTCTATTCAGTGAACTCTGTGCACTGTAAGACTGAGGAACATAGAGCACCACCTCCTGCACCCCTTTCGTTTCCAGGTGCGGAAGAAGCGGTGAATAGGCATCCAGAAACAGGAAGTCGCTCTCCCCAAAGCGCCCTTCCAGCGAAGCACTGTATTCCAGCGTGTACTCTCTGGCTCTCAGGAGGGAATACACCCACTTGCTTCCTTCCTTCTTCCCTGTGGAAAGCACCACAGGCGTGTCATCCGCCATCAATTTTTCGAGACGGATGGATTCATCGAGCTGAAGTGTATCTCCTTGCATCTCCCAGCCTCTCCAGGTGACTTTCCCCCGGAGCGTCGAAAGTGCAGGATGAATATGAATTGTATAGAGCAATTATCCCTCCACTCGCACGAGGCCATCTTCCAGCACCTCAATGCGCATTCCTTCCTTAACATAATCGAGAAACTCCTCTCCCAGGCTATCCACCGTAGGAAGAGATGAGTCGGTCCAGACATCGGAGAGGATCGCTCCCGCCGCTGCCAGAGAGTCAATCGGTTCACTGAAGAGAAGGCATGCGGGCGATGCTCCCATCGCGCTGGCGCAGTAGAGAACCATGCCCCCTGTTGTCGAACCGATGGTGCGGGGCAGGCAGATGGCTTTACCGGCAAGAGGCTTTCCAAAGAGTTCGGGATTGTTCTGGTCTGAGCATACAGCTGTAAGATCACTCTTCATCAGACTCTTTTGAAAACTAGCCAGTGTATTGAACCCTTTTCTTGTGACGAGCGCTTCTGCTTCCACAGTCCCCGGCACGACGACCCGTCCTTTGAACTCTCTCATTGTTCTCCTCCTGACAACTTGGCAAGAAGTTCCTCTTCCTTAAGATAATGGGCGCTTGTATAGGTGCGAAGTTTATTCGAGGAAGTAATCACCGGCATCTTGGAGCATAGCGGATTGTTCATATACATGAGGGGACAGATCGACGTAAGGGTCACTCCCATCTGCTTTAATGCCTTTGCCGCTGCTCTCTTTTCAAAGACATCGAGAACAGGCCTGGCAGCACATAACACAGTGGGAATCGCCACCTTTTTTCGCCCCGTCTGTTGCAGTTGTTTTTGAATCTTATCCTTCCAGCTATGCAGCTGCTCAAGCGACAGATGAGGACAGCCGATAAAGCAGAGTTTCGGCTTTGCCTGCGGATTCTTCCACAGGTCCGGATAGGAGGTATAGATCTCCTCTAAGTAAGCATCATCGATGATCAGTCTGCGTGCGCTTTCTTTTACCAGGGCGCTCCCTTGGTTCTTCGCTTCCGGTGTCAGGTCTTCTACGTGATACAGACCGACCGACCCATTGCTGGCAGCAGCTGCGCCAAAGTCTTTCAGGTAGTCTTTTACTCCCTGTGAAAGTTCTTCTCCCAGAAATCTACTGAGTCCCTTTATATAAGGTACATCTTCCTGTACAGCGAGGCCTACGGCAGACCCCAGGAGCTGCGGATCGGGAAGTGACTCGGTCTGCACCTCGATCTCCCAGGTAGCCTCTCTGCCCTCCGGAGTCAGAAGGCCAAAATATGGCACCCTGCCCAGAATACTTCCGAAGAGTTCGATGATGCCACTATTGCGATTACAGCGAGCGCCGAGGACGGAGTTGGCGTAGCTGACGGCGGAGCTTTCCGCCCAGGAAAGTATCTCCCCTTCTTCAGGGATATTTCCCACCTCATCCATGTAACAAGTGCAGCTGAATGCGTCATCACGGAGAAGTCCCATCTGCTGAAGCTGCTTCTCGTAGCTCTTCTGTTTGGAGTACATGACTTTAAAGACAATTTCCTGTGCTATATTCGATGGAACGTTTCGAAAATCCATCGGCCTCGGATCCACCGTGAAGGGTTGTTTGGAGATGGCTCCTCCCTCAATCAGTTCGTCCATCAGGGAGTAGACCGGTTTCATCACAGAGATGCCGAAGCTTGTCACCAGATGACCCCACGTACTGTCAACAGGGACAAAGTGCGTGGCACCGAAGACATCTCCATAGAGAATCATTGTTTTCATGACTTTGGCGAGGGTGTCGCCTTGTTCGCCGTTAAGTATCGCCTGTTCTTCCACTGTCAGCTCCATAACGGGCTCCTTTCCGCTCGAATATGTTTTTTTCAGTATATCACAGCAAAGATATTTTTTTCTCCGGGAAGCATGGAAATTCAAAGGATTTGAAGGGTCTCTTTTGGGGATCCTATTGCTCCACCGCCAATCAAGTATTCTTAACAAAACATAAGGTTTTAAGATAAATTTCCTAAAATGGTCTCTTTCTTATCAGAAATACACATAGGCTCGTATCCACAGAAGGCACACATGAACGCATGGTCCCACATCAGATAAGCACTGTAAAATGGGGCTTTTCGAGTATAACGGACTGAAAAACAGGGATATTTTTCCGGCAAAATCCTCTTTGTTTTTAGATATTACAGGGAGTCGCAGGTGTCATATTTTATGCCTGTTTCATAATTGACGGGGTACTGTTTGTAAAGTATACTCTAAGCAATAATGTTGTGAAAGGGAGAGTTATGAAAAAACATGTCAGGCTGATTACTTTACTTCTGGTCCTGCTGCTTGTGCTTTCTGCACTTTCAGGTTGTGCGCAAAAACCGGCAGAACCCGCCAAGCCCGCAGACCCCGGCACGCCAGCAGAAACAGGCACACCCGCTGAGTCCGGCGACACCCCGGCCCCCGAACCCAGTGATGATCCACTGGCAGGCCCCGCCATCGATAAGGACACGGTTGTCATCTGCACCGCAGACGAGACCCCTTCGCTGACAACTGCAGGACATAACGCTGTTGCCGGCGACTATGTCAACAAACTTACACATAATGGTCTTTTCCGTCTGGACAAGGAACTCAACCCCACGCCGGACCTTGTCGCTGAATACACCGTAGAAAAAGACGAAAAAGGCGAAGACAGCATCTGGGTGATGACCCTTCATGAAGGCGTTAAATTCCACGATGGATCCGTCATGACGACAGACGACGTTCTTGCCTCCATCGAGCATGCACAGAATTCACCTGATATCAGAAGCTACACCCAGTCCATCGTCAAAACCGAAAAAGTTGACGATCTGACCTTTAAGATTTACACGGACGGACCCTCTGCCAGCCTTCTGTATGACCTGAGCCACCACGGAAACTACATCGTTCCCGCCAGACAGCTCGCACAGGAAACAGATCCTGCCAAACTCGATCAGCTCCTGAATACCGAAGTCATCGGCGCAGGCCCCTACAAATTCGTCGAATGGAGAAAAGGCGAGCAGATCACCTTTACCGCTCACGAAGACTACTTCGATGCCGAGCGTGCTCCGAAAATTAAAAATATCGTCTGGAAGATCATCCCTGAAGGTTCCTCCAGAACCATCGCCCTGCGCGCAGGAGATGTCGACTACATTATCGAAACCGACTCGATCTCGATCCCAGAGCTCGAAGCCGACCCCAATGTCGCCGTCATGAAAGTGGAGAGCGTCTCGCACAACTGGCTGACGATCAACAATGAAGTCCCGCCTTTTGACGACATCAATGTCCGAAAAGCCATGAACGCCGCCATCAACAAAGAAGACGTCGTCACCGTCGCCCTCAACGGCACGGGTGTCGTCGCCATGTCGCAGACCCCCACCGGAATGCTCGGTGAGTACACGGGTGAATATGACGCTTATGACCTCGACTTAGCCAAAAAGTACATGGAAACCTGGGGCGGAGATCCCTCGACCATCAAACTCGAGATGATCTGCTCCAATGACACCAAGGCACGAGCGGCTGAAGTCATCATGGCCAACCTCAAAGAGATTGGCATTGAGTCATCTATCGTCCGAATGGACCTCGCGACCTACCTGTCCGTCACTGCAGAAGGTGACTTTACCGGATTCATCGGTGGATATACCTCCAACGAGATGATGAGCTTCCTCAAGGGCGTCTATCTGTCCTCGAATATCAACTCTTCAAACAAGACGAGAACCAGTGAGCCCGAACTCGACGAACTGATCATCAAAGCGACAAAGACAGTAGATCAGGGCGAAAGAGAAAAAGTTCTCCAGGCTGCCACCAAGTTCCTCAACGAACTTTGCCCGCAGATCCCCCTGTATCAGGACTACACGCTCAGCGCCCACAAAGCAAATCTGAAGAACACCTTCATCACTCCCGGCGGATCCTTCTTCGCCCAAGAGTGGGAGTGGTAATCACTGACCACCGGATACCTGGCTATCCTGCCTGTCTTGGCAGGATAGCCTTTTTGAAAGGATAATTATGTGGAAGTACATAGCTAAGAGATTACTTTACATGATTCCGGTCCTTCTGGGCGTCACACTCATCGTTTACATCATCATGAGTGTAGCTCCCGGAGATCCGGCAAAAGCGATTCTGGGCGATCAGGCCACGCCTGATGCCATTGAACAACTGCGCGAAGAACTCGGACTCGATGACCCGCTCCTTGTGCAGTATGGACGCTATGTAAAGGGGCTCGTTCGCGGAGATCTGGGGATATCCTATAAGTCGAAAGGACCTGTCATTGATGAGATTATCGCCAGGGTTCCTACGACCTTGTATCTCTCACTCTCTGCTACCATCATCGCTGTCGTGATAGCCATCCCTCTTGGTATATTGGCGGCAGTTAAGCAAAACACCTTCATTGACGGTCTCAGCATGTTTATCGCACTGATTGGTATATCTATTCCTATCTTTTGGCTGGGACTGCTACTTCTGGTCTATTTTGCCCAAGAACTGCGCTGGTTCCCCGCCTCGGGCGCCTCCAGCTGGAAACACTTCGTGCTCCCGGGCATTGCCCTCGGATTCCACAGCATGGCTTCGATTGCGCGTATTACTCGCTCCTCCATGCTAGAAGTAATCCGACAGGACTATATCCGTACCGCCCGGAGTAAGGGCATGCCATACAAGCAAGTCATCACAAAACATGCGCTTCCGAACGCCCTGATCCCGACGATCACGGTCACAGGCCTTCAGATCGGAGCCCTACTTGCAGGCAGCGTGCTGACAGAGTCCGTCTTCAGTCTTCCGGGCATCGGCCGCCTTATCATTAACTCCATCCAAGGCAGGGACATTCCCGTCGTCCTCGGATGCATCCTAGTCTTTACTCTCACCTTCTCGATCATCAACCTGCTCGTTGATATCCTCTACGCCTTTGTCGACCCACGCATTCGGGCGCAATACTTTTAGGAGGGACTCATGAATATGAAGAGAAAAAGTCCTAGAAAAAAAGGTCCTATTTTTGAAGTGGCTCGGCGCCTGGCAAAGAACAAGTCGGCGATGATCGGATTGGCTATCGTCATCCTGCTGATCGTCGTGGCCGTAACAGCTCCACTGTTTTACAGTTATGATGAGCAGATCATCAAGCAAAACATCGGAAATCGCCTGCAGTCACCCAATGCTGAAAACCTCTTAGGAACCGACGCACTCGGACGTGACCTGCTGGGCCGCATCATCTATGGCTCGCGCATTTCGCTGTATGTCGGCTTTACCACCGTGGCATTTGCCTTTGTGGTCGGCGGGACACTAGGAGCGCTGGGTGGCTACTTTGGTGGCATCGTCGACAATATCATCATGCGCTTCATGGATATCTTCCTGGCGATTCCCGGGACACTGTTTGCGATTACGATTGCGGCAGCTCTTGGAAGTAATATCAGGAACCTGATCCTTGCACTCGCCATCTCCAGCGTGCCGGGTTTTGCAAGAATTCTTCGAAGCTCGGTGATCACGGTCAGAGAAGTGGAGTACATTGAAGCGAGCCGGGCGATCGGCGCATCCGATGCCCGAATCATTCTAAACCATGTCATTCCCAATGCACTGGCGCCGGTGATTGTCCACACCACCTTGAATGTGGCGACCATCATCCTCACCATCGCAGGTCTTAGTTTCCTCGGTCTGGGTATTTCTGCTCCCACTCCGGAATGGGGAGCCATGCTCTCTGACGGTCGGACCTATCTGAAGACCCACTTCTATATGTCATTATTCCCGGGTGTTGCCATCATCATGACGATCCTTTCATTGAACCTCCTGGGTGACGGCCTGCGCGACGCGCTTGACCCAAGGTTAAAGTAGGTGAAATATGGATAAACCCATTTTAGATATAAAAAATTTGGTTGTAGAATATCGTACAGATGACGGCGTCGTCCAGGCACTTAACGGCCTCGACCTGACCATCATGCCGGGAGAGACACATGGCCTTGTCGGAGAGACAGGTGCCGGAAAGACGACGGCAGGACTTGGCGTCCTCCGCCTGATCGCCTCTCCTCCGGGCGTTGTGGTCGATGGCACCATCATCCTCGATGGCAAAGACGTACAGCAGACCACCGAGAAAGACATGGAGTCCATGCGCGGCTACGATGTCTCTATGATCTTCCAGGATCCCATGACGAGTCTCAATCCCGTCATGACCGTTCAGGATCAGATCGCAGAAGTTTATGAATTGCATGAGAATATCAGCCATGACAAGGCGATCGAACTGACACATGCCATGCTAGAGCTGGTCGGCATTCCCGCTGAGAGAGGCAATGAATTCCCCCACCAGTTCAGTGGCGGCATGAAACAGCGCGTCGTCATCGCCATCGCACTTGCCGGAAATCCGAAGCTTCTCATTGCCGACGAACCCACGACAGCGCTGGACGTGACCATTCAGGCGCAGGTTCTCGACATGATGAAACAGCTTAAGAAAGAATACAATATGGCCATGCTCATGATCACCCACGACCTGGGCATCGTCGCCGATATCTGTGACAGAGTCTCGGTCATCTATGCCGGACGGATTGTTGAGCAGGGAAGCCTAGAGGATATCTTCGACAGAACTCGCCATCCCTATACGGAAGGACTGTTCAACTCGCTTCCCAACCTGACCGACAGACAACAGAAGCTCAAGCCCATCAAAGGACTGATGCCCGACCCAAGCAATCTCCCGAGTGGCTGCACCTTCCACCCCCGCTGCAACTATGTCATGGACATCTGCTCGAAAGAGAATCCTCCAAGGGTGTACCGGGGAGAATCCCATTATGCAGAGTGCCATCTCTACAATGAAGAAAATATCATGAAGGGAGGAGTGATTGAGCGTGACTAATCCATTGATAGAAGTAAAAAATCTGAAAAAGTATTTCAGCACATCCTCGGGCATGCTCCATGCCGTCGATGATATCAGCTTCAGTATTGACAAAGGCAAGACCCTCGGCATGGTCGGCGAATCCGGCTGTGGCAAGTCGACGACAGGAAGAGCTCTCCTGAGACTCCTCGAGCCGACGGGCGGAGAGATCTATTTCGAAGGACAGGACCTCGCCCACTTAAATAAAAAAGAAATGCGCAAGATGCGAAAAGAGCTCCAGATTATATTCCAGGACCCCTTTGCATCACTCAACCCGCGAAAGACCGTCAGCCAGACTATCCTCGAGCCCATGGTGATTCACAACATGTACGCCTCCAACAAAGAGCGCCAGGAGAAGGTGCTGGAAATTATGGAGATCGTGGGACTCGCCGAGCGACTCGTCAATGTCTATCCGCATGAGCTGGACGGCGGAAGACGCCAGAGAATCGGCATCGCCCGAGCGCTCGCACTGGAGCCGAAATTCATCGTCTGCGATGAGCCGGTTTCCGCGCTTGACGTCTCCATTCAGGCGCAGATCCTCAACCTCCTGAAAGAACTGCAGGATCGCATGGGGCTGACATACCTGTTTATCACCCATGACCTGTCGGTCGTCAACCATTTCTCTGATGACATCGCCGTCATGTATCTCGGAAAGATCGTCGAGATCTCGAGCGCTGATGACATGTTCTTAAAACCTATGCATCCCTATACGCAGGCTCTTCTCTCGGCGATTCCGGTACCGGACATTCACTACAAGAGTGAGCGCATCCTCCTGAAGGGAGAAATCACCTCTCCCATCGAGCCGCCCAAAGCCTGCCGTTTTGCTAACCGCTGTGCCTACGCCATGGATGTATGCACCAAAAACGAGCCCAAGCTCGTCCAGTTGGAGCCGGGGCATTGGGTCGCCTGCTTCCTGCACAGTGACGAAATCGAGGAGTAGAAAGCATGACTGTTTTCCGACACGCCCGCATCTATACGGGGACCGGCACCGTCATCGATGACGGTTTCGTGATCACCGACAAAGGAAGGATCGCAGCCATCGGTCCTGTGGAGGAGTTAACTCTTCCCGAAAATGCCCATGTCATCGATCTGGAAGGGCGTATCATGACCCCGGGGCTGATCGATCCGCACACCCATATCTGTACCTTCCAGGGGCGAAGCACGCTTCCCGACGTCAAAGACGGCAATGAATACTCTTCTCCCATCACTCCGTTTGTGCGCGGACTTGACGCCGTCAATCCCGACGATGTCGCCGTAGAGCGCACACGCCAGGCCGGCTTCACGACCGTCTACACAGGACCGGGCTCTGCCAATGTCATCGGCGGTACCGGCTGTGCGATCAAACTCCGAGGAAAGACGGCCGATGAGATGCTGATCGAAGGCACTTCCATGATGAAGATGGCTCTCGGAGAAAACCCGAAGCGCTTCTTCGGTCTCCAGCAGAAACTCCCCGTGACACGCATGGGAGTGGCAGGTCTCTTAAGAAAAACGCTCTTTGAAGCCAAGGTCTACAGCGATGCTCTGCTTCGCTATGAAGAAGAAGGCGGAAATAAACCGGAGCCGGACTTTGAGAAGGAAGCTCTTCTCGATGTGGTGCGGGGCAACATGCGCTGCCGCATCCACGCCCATCGAGCTGATGACATTGTCACCGCCGTGCGCATCGCTCAGGAATTCGGGCTCGACTACGTGATCGAACACGCCACGGAAGGCTATAAGATCAAAGACTTTCTCGCTGAAAACGACGTCAAATGCGTCATCGGTCCGACAACCCTCTCAGCAGTCAAGCTTGAACTGTGGGACATCTCACTAAACAACGCAAAGGACCTTCACGAAGCCGGCGTCACCATCGCTCTGACGGAAGACACCGACTTTGATACCTGGAAACTCCTCATGAATGTAGGCGTTTTGATCCGCGAAGGACTCCCACGCAATGTGGCTCTGTCCGCCATCACACTTGAGGCGGCGAAGATGTTAAATCTTGATCATCGCATCGGAAGCCTCGAGGTCGGAAAAGATGCCGACATGGCTGTCTTTGACGGAGATCCGTTCAGTAACTTCACCCGTTGCCTCATGACAGTCATTGACGGAGAGATCTACTGATAGGAAGGTCACACACATCATACTTCCACAACAAAATCCGGCTGAGTCAGGAATCACTCCTAGTTCAGCCGGATTTCTCATATACTTATAGTGTTACTGTACTTTCTTTTCTTCTTTTAAGATGAGGTTGAGGAGGATGCCTGCAATAGCCGCCAGCGCCATTCCTTCGAGCGACAGGTTAATGTCGCCGAGCTGGATCGGAAGCGACGCTCCCCCGAGTCCCAGCACCAAGATGACAGCGGCGATGATAAGGTTTCTCGGCTGCGTAAAGTCAATCTTGTTTTCTACCACCGTGCGGATGCCGACGGCAGAGATCATACCAAATAGAAGGATGGACACCCCACCGATAATTCCGAGAGGAATACTAAAGATCACGGCACCGACTTTGGGAAAGAGTCCCAGGAGTATCGCCATACACGCGGCAATACGCATGATAATGGGATTCGAAACGCCTGTGAGAGCGAGGACTCCTGTGTTTTCTGAATAGGTCGTATTGGCAGGCCCCCCGAACATGGCGGAGAGACTCGTTGCCAGACCATCACCCAAAAGAGTGCGGAAGAGTCCGGGATCCTTGGCAAAATCCTTGTTTACAGTCGCGCCGATGGCAACGACGTCGCCAATGTGCTCGATCATCGTAACCATCGCCAGCGGAGCGATCGTCATGGTCGACTGAAGAGAGAACTTCGCCATCTGAAATGAGGGGATTGCAATGACTTTTGCTGCCTCAACAGCAGAAAAGTCCACTCTTTTTAGAAGGATGGCAATGACATAGGTGGTGATGAGCCCTACAATGACCGGCACCACTTTTAAAAATCCTTTGGCATAGATACTAAGAGCCGTCACTATCGCAAAGACGATAAAAGCGAGGAGCCAGTCTTCTGATGCATTGGTGATGGCGACAGGAGCGAGCTTGAGTCCAATGACCATGATGATGGGACCGGTCACGATAGGTGGAAAGAAAGCCATAATCCGCTCTGTTCCAAAGAAATAGATGAGCACGGCGATCACAAGATAGACAAGCCCTGCGATGACGATGCCGCCCTGCGCATAGGCGAGTCCTTCCGAAGCCGCCACGACCTGGATAGGGATGATGAAGGCAAAAGAAGAGCCTAGGAAAGCAGGTACTTTGCCTTTGGTGAGAAGGTGAAACAACAGAGTCCCTACCCCTGCCATAAATAATGCTACGGATATGTCCATACCGGTCAGAATCGGTACGAGCACCGTAGCGCCAAACATGGTAAATGTGTGTTGTAGTCCGAGAATCAGAGCTCTGTGGGGGGCGAGAGGGGCTTCTCCTCGGATGCCTTCCGAAATCGATGATGGTGACATTTTTTCTCCGTTCTCCCTCTCTCCCGGAGAGGGACATTTCTCTTTCCCGCCTATTATAGCTCATTCTCAGAGGTATCGGACATCTTTTTTCTCAAAATCAAAAAAGATCCTCCGGATAAACAGAGGATCTCTTGATCAAAAGGTATATCTTAAAGCGGAATGTTCCCGTGTTTCTTTGCGGGTCTTTCAACCTTTTTGCCGCTGAGCATCTTAAAGGCATCCATCAGACGAGCGCGGGTGGTGGCGGGGATGATGACATCATCGACAAACCCTCTCTCCGCTGCTTTGTAGGGAGTGTTAAACTCCGCCTCATACTCAGCGATCTTCTCTTCTCGCAGGGCTTCGGGATCTTCTGCCGCCCGGATATCTCGTGCGAAGATGATATTGGCGGCCCCCTGAGAGCCCATGACGGCAATCTCCGCTGAAGGCCAGGCAAAGATCATGTCAGATCCGAGTTCTCTTGAGCTCATGGCGAGATAAGCACCGCCGTAGTCTTTTCGCGTAATCAGGGTAATCATCGGGACAGTTGCCTCACTGTAGGCGTAGAGCATCTTTGCACCGTGACGGATGATGCCTGAATATTCTTGATCCGTCCCCGGAAGAAAGCCCGGGACATCGGCGATGGTAAGAAGCGGGATGTTGAAAGCGTCACAGGTACGGATAAAGCGCGCCGCCTTATCGGACGCGTTGACGTTGAGACATCCGGCCAATACTTGAGGTTGATTGGCGATGATGCCGACACTTCTACCGCCGATGCGGGCAAAAGCGGTGATGATATTTGTTGCATAGTACTGCTGGTACTCCATGAAGTCCCCGCGGTCGACAATCGCCGCAATGACTTCTTTCATATCATAGGCTTTTCTCGGGTTATCGGGGATGATGGTATTTAATTCTTCTATATAGTCGTTCAGAGGACCCATATCGTAGATGGGTGCCTCATCGAGATAACTGGAGGGGAGAAATCCGAGAAGTCTGCGGATGTCGGTGATGACCGAGGCGTCATCTTGTCCTCGGAAGTGCGCAACGCCACTTCGGGAGTTATGTGTGATCGATCCACCTAGCTCCGCCGCATCCACTTTTTCACCTGTCACCGCCTCAATGACTTGAGGGCCTGTGATAAACATATGGGAGGTATTGTCGACCATGAAGATGAAGTCCGTCAGAGCCGGTGAATAGACGGCTCCGCCGGCACACGGCCCCATGATGGCAGTGATCTGCGGAATGACACCGGAGGCTCGGGTATTGGCAAAGAAGATCTTTCCGTAACCGGAGAGCGCGTCTACACCCTCCTGGATTCTGGCGCCGCCGGAGTCGTTTAGTCCCACGACGGGTGCGCCGACCTTCATGGCATTATCGAGCACTTTGATGATCTTATTTGCGTGCATCTCACCGAGGCTTCCGCCCATGACCGTAAAGTCCTGCGCGTAAGCATAGACAAGTCTGCCTTCTACGTATCCATAGCCGGTAACCACACCTTCCCCCGGCACTTCGATGTCCTGCATGCCAAAGTTCGTGCAGCGGTGTTTCACAAACAGATCGAGCTCTACAAAAGTATCTTGATCAAATAACAGCGTCAGGCGCTCTCTCGCCGTCAGCTTTCCCGCATCATGCTGCTTCTGAATGCGATCCGGGCCGCCTCCCGCTCTGGCAACGGCTTTGCGTTCTCGAAGCTTCTCAATCTTTTCCATAAGAATTTCCTTTCGCTGGAGCTACTCTCTCTCAGATATTTCTACTAGGATCCCCTTGCTGCTTTTGGGGTGGACAAATGCGATCCTGGCACCTCCGGCTCCATAGCGGGGTTCTTCATCAATCATGCGCATCCCCTTCGCCTTCATATAAGCGATGCCTTCTTCGATGTCTTCGACTCGAAAAGCCAAGTGCTGGATGCCTTCCCCATTTCTTTCAATAAAACGGGCAATGGGACCGCTTTCATCGGTTGACTCCAGGAGTTCAATCTCCGTATCTCCTACGGGCAAGAAAGCAACTTTCACTTTTTGTTCTTCAACAACCTCTGTGCCGGCGAGCTCCAGACCCATCACATCACGCCAAAAGGGCAGTGCCTCTTCGAGATCTTTTACGGCGATTCCGATGTGATCAAGCTTCAGTGTCTTCATCCGTTCCTCCCTTGAAAATCAGCTTATTAACTGTCAACTGCATACGGGTTAAGTATATCACACCCCAATAGGGCTATGAAAGATAAATTGCATTTATCCCTTCAATTATTATAATGCAATTTATTTTTCATTGAAAGTCAAGTAGAAAAGAAGAAAGAGATGGAAAAGGTCACTCTTGACACCTCTATTTATTGTACATATAATTAGTTAAGAATCACTCTTAACTAAAACATATTACAAAGGATCCCATCATGAATCAAAAGATATTAATGGAAAAACTGGAAGCTCATCAGATTCCCGTTTCCCTTCAAAGAATACACATTCTCAGTTTTTTATTTGAGAATCCCGGACATTACCGTGCCGAGGAGGTGTATGAGACCCTCAAGCCTAAAGTCCCCACCCTCTCGAAGTCCACCGTCTACAATACATTACACCTCTTTAGTGAAAAGGGGCTCTTAAGGACACTCAGTCTCGAAGAGGGGGTGACCCATTACGATGCGATGATGGAAGACCACGCCCATTTCATCTGTGAGCAGTGCCATCAGATTACTAATGTGCCCTTGCAGGAAGCTCTCCCCCAAATTGATCTTCCCGGGACACAGATACACCAGAAAGATCTTATCTATCGCGGCATATGCCAGAAGTGTCTGGTATAATAGGAGAAAATAATGAGTATTGAAAAAAAGAGATTGACGACCGTCGCCGGAGCTCCTGTCCCCAATAATCAGGATGTCCTTACCGTCGGTCCCCGCGGTCCCATGCTTCTTCAAGATATTTGGTTTTTAGAGAAGCTGGCACACTTTGACAGAGAAGTCATTCCCGAAAGACGCATGCACGCCAAAGGCAGCGGCGCCTTCGGAACGTTCAAAGTCACACACGATATCACGCAGTATACCAAAGCCTCCATCTTCCGTGAGATCGGAAAAGAGACACCCATGTTTGTGCGCTTTTCCACCGTCGCCGGAGAACGGGGAGCCGCTGACGCCGAACGTGACATCCGCGGCTTTGCAATGAAGTTCTACACTGATGAGGGAAACTGGGACCTTGTGGGAAACAACACCCCTGTGTTCTTCTTCCGCGATCCCCTGAAGTTCCCTGACCTGAACCACGCCGTCAAGCGTGACCCGAAGACAAAC
>CALFKA010000037.1 GCA_937880545.1 uncultured Clostridia bacterium
CTACACTCTTTCCCTACACGACGCTCTTCCGATCTCGCTCAAGGTTATAAAGACGTTAAGCAAGAGACCGTCACCGTCGCCTTTAAAAGAAAAGACAAAGAAGAGTATTTCCTCGTCTGGACGACGACGCCCTGGACGCTCGCATCCAACGTGGTGCTGACGGTTCATCCCGAAGTCACCTATGCAAGAGTGAAACAAGGAGATCATGTCTTTATTTTGGCGAAAGATCTCATCCATCAGGTGATGGGAGACGATGTTGAGATACTCGAAGAATGCCCGGGCAAAGACCTGGAGTACATTGAGTATGAACAGCTGATGCCATTTATTGGCGTCGATAAGAAGGCCTTCTTTGTGACGCTGGGAGACTATGTCACGACAGAAGACGGTACCGGCATCGTTCACTCCGCCCCAGCCTTCGGTGAAGAAGACTATCAGACGGGGCTTCTCTATGATCTTCCCATTCTTCAACCGGTGGATCTGGAGGGCAAATATACAGCGACCCCTTGGAAGGGGATGTTCGTGATGGATGCGGACAAGCACATTGTGGAGTGGCTCCGCGAGGAAGGTAAACTCTATAAGAAGCAACGGGTGGAGCACAACTACCCACATTGCTGGCGCTGCGATACGCCACTTCTTTACTACGCCAATCCCAGCTGGTACATCAAGATGAGCGCCTTGCGCGATCAGCTCGTGGAAAACAACAACACCGTCAACTGGTATCCCGCCCATGTAGGGGAGAAACGATTTGGCAACTGGCTTGAAAACATCAAGGACTGGGCCATCTCCAGAGACCGCTATTGGGGAACTCCGCTGAATGTGTGGACCTGTGCGTGTGGCTATGAAGAGTCGATCGGGTCCCGTAAAGAGTTGGTCGAGCGAAGCATTGATCCGATCGATGAAAACATCGAACTTCATCGTCCCTATGTTGACCATGTCGAACTGGAATGCCCAAAGTGCCAGGGCAGGATGAAGCGGGAAGTATATGTCGTTGACGTCTGGTTTGACTCCGGTGCCATGCCGTTTGCTCAGATGCATTATCCATTTGAGCACAAAGAGGACTTTGACCTCTATTACCCTGCTGACTATATCTGCGAAGGCATCGATCAGACGCGCGGCTGGTTCTACTCACTGATGGCAATCTCCACCTTCATTGGGGGAAGATCCCCCTACAAGAACGTGCTCGTCAACGACCACCTTCTTGATAAAGATGGGAAGAAGATGTCCAAAAGCCGCGGCAACACCATCGATCCCTTCGAACTCTTTGATACAGTGGGCGCTGATACCGTACGCTGGTATCTCTCTTATGTCTCGCCGGCATGGACGCCGACAAAGTTCGATATGGAAGGCCTGCGGGAGGTGCAGAGCAAATTCTTTGGAACGTTGAAGAACACCTATCACCTGCTCAGCCTGTATGCAAATAACGATGAAATCAACGTAGACGATCTCGTCGTCGATCCGTCGGAATATTCCCGATTGGACCGTTGGGTTCTCCTGCGTCTCGGTCAGACAATAGAGGCTGTCGCTGATGCCTATGAAGAATATGATGTGACCAAGGTAACCCATATCATTCAGGAATTTCTCAATGAAGACTTCTCCAACTGGTATATCAGGAGAAGTCGCAGAAGATACTGGAAAGAAACACTGGATTCGGACAAAAAGGCCGCCTATGTCGTCACAGCAAGAGTCCTGAAGGATATCTGTCTCATGGCTTCCCCGATTGCTCCGTTTATCACGGAAGAGATTTACCGAAAACTCACGGGGGAGACGAGTGTTCACCTGGCGAGATACCCGCAAGCAGATCCCGCCTGGCAGGACCCGGTGCTGGAAGAACAGATGGATCTGGCAAGGAGAGTCGTCTTCCTTGGACGCTCCTCACGTGAACAAGTGGGCATCAAAGTCCGACAACCGCTCCGACGCGTGCTTGTCGATGAGAGATTCAAGGAGACACTCCAGTCCGTCGAGTCGATCATTTTGGAGGAGCTCAATGTCAAGAAAATGGAGTATGTCGAGAGGCCATCGGATTATGTTCGTTTCCTGTTAAAACCGAACTTTCGTGTACTTGGCCCGCAACTCGGCAAAAATATGGGCAACTTCCAAAAGGCGCTGCGTGAAGGCGAAGTGGATGCACTTGCGATCAAGCTGAGAGAGGGTGAAGAAGTCATGTTCACCTACGAAGGAGGAGATATTCTCCTGACCAGCGAACTCGTAGAGATCACCGTCGAACCCAGAGAACATTACACCGTAGAAGTGCAGGGCAACCTCTTTGTCATTCTCGACATCGATATCAATGAAGAACTTAAAGAGGAAGGGTACGCAAGAGAGTTCGTTTCCCGCGTTCAACAGCAGAGAAAGACCAATGACTATCAGGTGGCGGATCGTATCCGTGTAGAGTACAGCTCGACGCCGGAGTTTGAAGCGGCAATTGAAAAGCACCGTGACTTCATCATGAACGAAGTCTTGGCAGAGGAGATGTTCGCCTCTGAATTGGCAACAGAAGAGCAAGTCCTCAACGGACAGCCCACCAAAATTCTCCTCACCAATTTGACGGCAGAATAATGCGGCTCGATCAGTTTCTGAGTCAGCTCTTTCCTCAGTATTCACGCACTCGCATTCAGCGATGGATCGATGAGGGGAGAGTGACGCTGGAGGGAAAGAAACTTCAAAAGAGCATGCAGGTCAGCGGAGAAGAAAAGTTTTATATCGACTTTCCGGAGGAGACAAAAGAAATCATATCTGAAGACATTGCCCTCCACATCGTCTATGAGGACGAAGGTCTTTTGATCATCAACAAACCCCGTGGAATGGTCGTACACCCTTCCGCGGGGCATCAGCAGGGCACCCTTGTCAACGCCCTGTTACACCATGCCCCGGATATCACCCGAAGAGGGGGAGACGAACGCCCCGGCATCGTGCACCGAGTGGACAGGGACACGACAGGGCTTCTTTTGGTCGCTAAAACCGATGAGACCTGGGACTATTTTCATGAGAAGTTTAAGACGCAGGATGTTCTGCGTGAGTACCTGGCTCTGGTGGAAGGCGAAGTTTCTTTTACAGAAAGAACGATTGATCTCCCGCTTGCCAGAAGTCGCTCCAATCCCTTGAAAAGGACCGTCGATCCCGATGGGAAAAAAGCCGTTACTGAAGTGAAACTTGAAAGGCTCTATGAGGAGTACTCTCTTCTTCGCTGCCAACTGAAGACGGGCAGAACCCATCAGATTCGTGTTCACCTGCAGGCAATAGGTTTTCCGATTCTTGGAGATCCGATGTATGCGGGGAAAAGCGCGAGAAGAAAGTACGGACAGCTCCTGCACGCACAGAAACTGGGCTTTACTCACCCGTTCACCGGTGAGTGGATGGAGTTCACGGCACCCCTGCCGGATGAGTTTGAGCAGGCTCTCAAACAATTGAAAGAAAAAATATGGAAGTAAAACGAAGTCTCATGGATGAAAAGAGTATGAAACGCTCCCTCGCCCGTATCTCACATGAGATTATCGAGCG
Source organism: uncultured Clostridia bacterium (assembly GCA_937880545.1). Lineage (GTDB taxonomy): Bacteria > Bacillota > Clostridia > Peptostreptococcales > Acidaminobacteraceae > DUVM01. The sequence goes on from CALFKA010000037.1 coordinate 3,499, forward strand.
AAATAAGGGCGTGGAGAATCTCGTCCTTCTGGGCGTGTTAACAAGAGGGGTCAGCCTCTGTCGCAGCATCCGGGACAATCTCGAGACCTTTGAGGGGATTCGTGTCCCCATGGGGACTCTTGATATCACTCCCTTCCGCGATGACCGCGAGCAGCGGGATAAGGCAGAGGATCAAAGCGATATTCCTTTTTCCCTTGAAGGGAAGGACGTAGTATTGGTGGATGATGTCCTCTATACAGGAAGGACGCTTCGCGCTGCCCTTGAGGCGGTTTTTTCTCGCGGAAGAGCCAAGACAATCCAAGTGGCGGTCCTCGTCGATCGAGGGCACAGAGAGCTTCCTATCCGGGCGGACTATGTAGGAAAAAACATTCCTTCCTCACACCGAGAAGAAGTTATCGTTCGCGTCAAGGATCTGGACGGAGAATCCAGAGTCTATATCACGCAGTCTCCGGGGAGCTGACATGGAGAAGCGCTGGCCAATAGGAAGAAAAGGGACGGGAGTATCGGGCATTGCAGGACTTCCGGGAACTCTCGTAGCCGTCGGCTTGATCATTGGACTTCTCTATGCTTTTAATGAAACATTCCGGGCCCACCCACTGGCATCTTGGACACCTCTACTTATCTTAGTCCTTCTGATACCGGGAGTAGCACTATCCGTTCTATCCGAACTAAAGTCAGGAAAAGAACGAGGGGTCTTTATTCAAAGGGGGGAGAAACTGCTGTTTGAAGGCTCACTCTTTAAATCACGGATTGTGTCAGTGGAAGAACTGCATGAGCAGAAAGAAGGTTATGACCTCACATTTATCGATGAACAGGGGAGAAAGCGAGAACTATTTATCAGCAGACGGACCAAGGAGCTGAGAAGCCTTCTCGATGAACTTGAACGTCTCCGGAGTCAGGGGGTCTCATAATACAGGCGAAAAGAGTTGACATCTCCTACAGAATGGCTATAATAAATCATGCGCGCGAGAGTGGCGGAATTGGCAGACGCGCTACTTTGAGGGGGTAGTGTCCAACCGGACGTGCGGGTTCAAGTCCCGCCTCTCGCACCATATTGAATGTTCACAAGAACAGTGAACAACGGAAGATAGGAGTCATCGAAAGATTGCTCCTATTTCGCTTTTTGCGAACTTTTTCGAGTAATGTATATCAATCCAGCTTTTTGTTCATCAACATACAAGCACTATCGCTTTTCCCGCCTAATAACATCGGTAAGAAAATAGTGAATCTTGAATGGTCAAGTCAGATGCAACAATGCATCATAATAGCGTGCAAACGGGACTCCGTAACCAAAAACGCTTGGACTTTTGTTCACCACATCGCTCCTTTACTGGTTATAAGCTTCCGAAGTCATCGTGATAAACAAAACAGATTTGTGGGTAATGTCATTACACCAAATGACTTTGGAGGCAATGATGAAATCGACTACTCATCCTATATATAAAGACTATCCTGAACAGCCCTATATTTCTCCTAAAAGGGATCTCGCCCGATGGGAGAGAGAGCCTGAGGAGTTCCCGTATGGGGTCGTTGAACGAAAGCAGATGATCCGCACAGAGGAAGGACTTCTGCCCGGAGATATCGTGATGCTCTGGCGGATTCACTTCGGAAACTTTACGACAAAGACTTGGATCCCTGAGTACTTTGAATATCGCTATGGCGTCGACAGTGGAGCTTCTATTGAGTTCCTGCACTCGCTTGGCTACATCAGAAAGTGCAGCGCCAAAGAATCTCTGAGTGAACTGAACATGAATCAACTCAAAGCGCTTCTCAAGGAGAAAAATCTCCCGGTAGGAGGAAAGAGGGCGGAGGTGCTGGAACGGGTGATGGAGGAAATTTCTGAAAAAGATCTGGAGGAGGCGGTAAAGCTTCGCAAGTGGAGCGTCACGCCGGAAGGCTCTGAAGTATTAAAGCGTCACGGGGAGATCATCCGCAAACACGGACCGAAGAACCTGTAATATTCGTTTCTCTGGTACCACCCATAATGGTATACTCTAAGGGAAAGTCCAATAATAAACTATTTGCAATAGAAAGAAATTATACTGACGAAAAGGGGGAGGTTTTTATGAATGAAGATATACTTGATCAGACAAGGCAACGCCTGAAACTCTTTT
>CALFKA010000038.1 GCA_937880545.1 uncultured Clostridia bacterium
CCATTTGTCAATTTACACCATTATATGGACTCTATCTCCTTGAAACTTTGCAAATGCAATAAAGTTAATAAGTAAATACGCAACCGGTGCTCCGTAAGTTAAAGAAGTTTTAGCAATAGTACCATTAACATTACCCGATGAATCCCAATGTACAGGCACTACATCCGGTAATTTTTTACCAAATAGCAGAAAAATACCAATTGTAGCTAAACACAATATACTGCTGATGATTAGATGCTTAATTTTTGTTGATTTCATTTTATTTCTCCTATTCTTTTTTTAATAGCACAATGGAATATATCAGTGGAATGACATATAGCAACATTACGGAACAAGCTATCCAAAACCATTTATTTGAAACACCAACAGAGAGTATCAAAACGCCAGATACAATCCACAAATAACCCGCCAACCTATGTACTTTAAACCATAATATAGGTCTATCTAAAAGCCAGAAAAATTTTAGTCCTACAAACCGACTCGGCTTTGTCTTTGGCAAATAATTTCCAACTACAATAATAATTAGAGCTACTACAACATGTATTATTTTCTGAATATCGTTTTCATCCGATTGACTGAGAACATAATGCCCATATTGTGATATAGCAAACAGTACAGGAACACTCATTGCAATAGGCAATACTAATTTATGTGGCAACCTATCTTTCTCTGCAAGTCTGCCACCTATAATATCTAAACCTATACTAAATGCCGAAATCATCATTGGTAAAATATAAAACTCATAAAAACTAATTTCTCTATTTCCGCTAGTTAGCAAATATATACTTGTTGAAAAACTAAGTAGTATTATTACCATATACCATTTTTTATTATTCATTTTCTACTCCTTGAAACTGCGATAACCAAATTATCACTTCCTCAAATACAGATATATTTATGTCATAGTATATAAAATTCTTATACTTCCTCTCTGTTACTAACTCTGCTTTTTTTAATAAGGATAAATGGTAAGAAATGGTCGAATTAGATAAATCATATTTTTCAGCAATCTCACCCGCTGTAAGTGATTTTTGTTTTAAAGAAAGTAAAATATCACGTCTTACAGGGTCTGCTAATGCTTTAAATGTAATTGGAAATCCCACTAAATTTACCTCTTCTAATCTACTTTAATACTCGTCACGAAACTATTTCGAATTATTTCTAAATAGATCATATTATCATATTCAAAATATGTCAATTCTATTTCGAATATATTCGAATTTATATTTACTACCTTACTTTCCAAACTAAAAAGAACAGTTCACTTACTCAAGTGTTCTACTTACTCCGGAAGCACCTAGGGGCGCGTCTACTCTGGCAATAGTCAATGCTGAGAGGGGATGCTACTTCCCCAGAAGGTTTTCCGTGGCTAAGAAGAAACATTTAACCCTGTCGAATCGAACCTTGGCAGCGGCACCAGCTTTCGCGCCATCGTCAAGGAGCTGAAAAAAAGTCCTTCTACCATCGCCCGGGAGGTGAAAGAAAAGAGCGTCTCTCGCTCCGTCAGGGTCACACTCTCTATGCGATCAAACAGGATCTCGGCGAGAGATCAGCTCCCCTGCAGCATCTCTACCCTCTACCGTCTGATTGAGGGGGAGAACTGGACGCCCGCAACCTCTATCTTCCCCGAAAGGTCCGCTTCAAGCCCGTTAGACCCAAGAGAAGGCACAAGGTGGATAAGAGTTGTCGGATCGGTAGAACGTGGAAAGACTATCAAGCCTTTCTCGAGAGGGAGGATCCTCCCGAAGGGCGAACCCAACGATCCATGGGCACAAGAGCGTCTCAACGAAGCCTGTGACCACCTCAACAGCTACCCCAGAAAAGCATTGAAGGATACGTCACCCCACGTATCCTTCGCATTCTACATGGGGAAGGAATGGGGAAAGCGGCTGAAGTGGCAGGTCGTCGAGTTGTCTCAGATTTGCCTGACGCCGACGCTAGCACCCATCGAATAGTCACTCACTTTTGCTAAACCACGAAGGAGCATCCACCTCGCAAAACAGGGGTCCCACTTACTCTGAAAAAATCGTTTTTTCAGAGGGATCTCCTCTTTGGGCGCCTATTTTTCCTTCTCACCCGATAGAATTATCTCAAGTTACCTCGAAACGGGGAGTTTTTGTTGCGTAGTGGGACGAGAAAGAAGTGAAGAAATGCCGGAACATAACGAATGGTTTGTTTTTTCAATGGGTATTGCGTTTACTTTGAAATCTAACGTATGCTTCTCCTTCTATCTGATCCTAAATCGTTGTATGAGGAGTACAGAACCAGTGGCATACTTCTGTTGGCTTCTTCAATTTGTTCGCTTTTATATGGTATAATTTGGGCATGGAAATCCTCTTTATTGCCATTAATGCCAAATACATTCATCGGAATCTGGCGCTTGATCAACTCCAAGCAATCTGCTTCGAAAGAGGCATCAACTGCAAACTTCACGAGTCAAATATCTCTCAGGGTGTCCGTGACATCCTGCTTTCATGTGACTTTGAATCTTTCGATCACGTATTTTTCTCCGTCTATTTATGGAATGAAGCGATGGTAAGAGAGCTGGCAGAAGATATAAAGCGCATCAAGCCTGACATACGCTTATTTGCCGGCGGACCTCAGGCGTATAGTCGACCGCACGACTATCTGCCTTTATTTGATGGTGTCATCATGGGGGATGGGGAAGCTCCTTTTGCATCGATTCTCGATGCGCCTGAGGAGCCCAAAAGGTGGTTACGCGTCTCGACCGGAGATCATATAACTCCACTCTATTTTGAGAAAGATTTAGACAGATGGCCAGCACCTCCTGTCATGGGGGAGCATCAGATTTTGTATTATGAGAGCTCACGTGGTTGTCCGCACCACTGCTCTTATTGTCTGAGTGCAGGAACCCCCCTTGTCACCCGTGATCTTTCACGAGTCAAAGAAGATCTGACTCGTTTGGTAGATGCGGAGGTGAAATTAGTTAAGTTTGTCGACAGAAGTTTCAATGCAAATCTTAAGAGAGCCTTGGAAATTATAGATATGATTAAGTCCCTTGACCGAGGCATAACGACCTTTCATCTGGAGCTGACGCCGACAGGCCTGAAACAGGAGCTCCTCCATGCGCTTAATGACGCAAGAAGGGGACTCTTTCGCTATGAGATCGGGATACAGTCAGTAAGTGATGAAGTCAACCTACAGGTGTCACGCCACTTTAAAAAAGCAAACTACTGGCCAGACCTTGAGCGCTTCATGAAAGAAGCTCCGGGAGAAAAACATCTTGATATGATCGTGGGGATACCTGGAAGTACAAAAGAAAACATTGAAGAGAGCCTCAATGCATTAGGAGAGCTACGTCCGGAAGAACTTCAATTGGGTTTTTTAAAAGTATTGCCGGGAACCCCTCTTGGAGATCATGCAAAAGACCTTGGCATTATACATGGCTCCAGACCCCCTTATGAAGTCTTGGGAACACCGGATCTTTCTTTTGAGGAAATCAAATTTCTTAAAAGAGTGGAGAGAAATATGGACCTCTTCCATCCGGACTCGATCCCCTTTACCCTAGATATGCTCTTAAGCAGATACACGACATTTGACATCTATAAAAAACTGGCAGAAGAACTGCCGGATCTTCGAAGGGCAACATTTGCCAGACGCTTAAAAGCGCTGGAATCTTGTTTTCCTTCCGATCTTACGAAAGAAACACTGGAACTTGATTACTTGAGAAAACGTAGATCTCCCAGGTCTCTGTTCTTTCCTGAACGCTTCGGGGGGTATGAAAAAGGCAGAGTGGTCTACGAGGGGTATTTTGACGGACAACAATTGCAGAGAGAGCCAGTTTCGATCCGGATTGATCAGAAACTATCACTTGTCGAATTCATAGGCAGAGGGGAATCATGAAGCGCGTATTTGTCTACAACAACCGGGTGCAAGAAAGTCTTGAAGTCAAGACCAAAGTCATGAACATGCTTCGTAAGAACAGATTTATTTTGACGAAAAAAAACCCGGAGGTTATTCTCGTCATTGGCGGAGACGGCACGATGCTCAGCGCTATCCGCTCACTTGGCGACCTGGAAATCCCATTTCTCGGGGTCAACACGGGAAGCCTTGGGTTTCTACCTGGACTTCTGCCCAATGAGATCGACAAACTTCCAAAACTCCTTGGAGAGGAACAGTATTTTTCAGACTCATTTCCTCTGCTGGAAGTTAAGTCCCTCACGGTGAAAGGGAAAGAGGTCACCAATTACGCCTTTAACGAGATGATTATCAAACACTACAATCCTCGGTTGATGGAAGCTCATATCTACATCAACGGAAGACCATTTAACTATTTTACGGGTGATGGACTGATCGTTTCGACGCCCATCGGTACGACAGGCTACGCCATTTGGGCAGGCGGTGCTGCCATTCACTCAGAGCTCGATGTGTTTCAGATCACACCACTGCAACCAAACGATAATCGGATCAACCGTCCACTTAAGAACAGCCTTGTATTGCCGGCTGACAGTGAGATTCTCATCAAGGTCGTCCTGGCGCACAGACGGAGCGCTATGGTCGCCTGCGACGGAGTCGTCGTCAGTGAAGATCATGTTCAGGATGTGTGTATCCGCTTAGCAGACAGAAGGGTGAAAATCCTGCGCGCCGGGAAGTCAAGTTATTTTGACTTGTACCGCAACAAGATCATTGATAAGAATATCTACCGCTACTTGCAGGAGGGAGATGAGGAGCCCGAAGATGAAGACACCATGGACGAATGAATTATCACGTGTCGTATTTCTTGAATTGAGACGCGATATTCAATTGGGAAAACTGACGATACCTGAAGGCTTTGCTCTGCCTGTACTCTATGAACTGATTGAAGAAAAAGTCATAAGTGGTCAGAGTGGTGACTTTACAAGTACTGAGGTCCTCAGAGGGATTCTCCTTCTCTTTGGACTTGATGAGGATTTTCAGGACAAAGAAACCTATGCGTCCATCGTCTCAAGCCTTGAAGAGGAAGCAGGTAGTCTATTTGCTTTTTTTGTTCAAACCGCAGAGACAGACGAAAAACTCGCCTTTCTTTTCAGCCTTGGTTATTATCATTTGGGGCTTTCTGATCCCATGACCATACTCTATACAGCAGAACTGGCCGACAATCTCTACAAAGAAAGCGAGGATATCCTATTAAGTGATATCGCTTTTTCTCTTTATAAAGAGACACATGCGCTCCAGCCTTCCTGGCAGAGCGACTATCACTTGGCCTACCACTACTACAATCGAGATCGCTTTGATAAAGCCCTGGAGCATATCGCTGCGTGTTATGACAGCCTGCCCACAGATGAGTTACAGACGGAAGTTACGCAACTCTTGGCTCTGAGTGAACAGAAGATGGTGTTTGAACAGGGAAGAGAACTTTTTTTTAAAGAGCGTTTTGAGGAAGCCGTATTAAAGTTCCAGTCGCTCGAAGAAGAGTTTCCCGGCTGGTATCAATTGCATTTTTTTATGGGTCTTAGCTACCGGATGCTGCAGCAGTATTCGCGTGCGCTGGCTTCTTTTTATAGGGCTCTCTCTCTCAAAAGAGACGATCCACAGCTTTACAACGAAATGGCAATATGCCACTTGATGCTGGAAGAGCCACTTGAGGCGGAACCTCTGATCGAAGCAGCTCTTCAACTCGACAGAGACAATCCCGAACTTCTATGTAACCGTGCTATCGTATATTTGCGCACGGACAGACTAAAACAAGCCCGAACGGATCTAGAAAAAGCAAGAGAACTTGACCCAGCAGATGACCTCTATGTCAACTGGTTGGATTATGTTCTGCGAAAGGAGAAAGAAATTGCAACACCTCACTGATCTCTTTGGAGTTGCCGACCGTCTTCCCAGAAGTCGTCTGGTTGTGGCGGCGGCACAAGACCCTGCTTCGCTGGATGCAGCTCTGGAAGCACACCAACGTGGTTGGATAGATCTGACACTTGTCGGTGATACTCAAAAGATCCGAGAACTTCTCTCATCGAAAGATATTTCACCGGATCCGTTCTGTCTGATCGAAGCCGGTACGCTCGAGGAAGCTGCAGCGCGCAGTATTTCACAGATCAGCGCGGGGAAGGGAGATATCCTTTTAAAGGGCCTTGTAGATACAGGAATCCTCTTAAAAGCTCTCCTCAACAAAGAGGCAGGACTGAGAAGATCCGCTCTTCTTAGTCACCTCATGCTCTATGAGGTTCCCGGCTGGAAAAAAATTGTCGGGATGAGTGATGGGGGGATGAATCTCGCACCTGATCTGGAAAAGAAAAAGGCGATTCTCGACAATGCGCTCGAAGCGATGGAGAAACTTGGCTATGAAAGTGTGCGAGTGGCGGTTCTGGCAGCGAAAGAAAAGCCGGACCCGGCGATGCCCGCAACAGAGGATGCGGCAAAACTTGCTGAAATGTATAAAGGTAGCAGACATATTGTAGAAGGACCCCTTGCCCTCGACCTGGCTTTAAGTAAGGAAGCAGCACAGGCAAAAGGCTTCACCAGTCAAGTGGCGGGGGAGCCGGACCTGCTTCTTGTCAGTGCTATTGAAGTAGGCAATGTCCTCGGCAAAGCGTTTACTTATCTAGCCCATGCACAGAGTGCAGGCATCATCTTAGGGGCAGCCATTCCTGTCCTCGTCGTCTCCCGTTCTGACAGTAGCGTCAGCAAACTGTATTCCATTGCGCTGGGGAAAATCCTGGCAGCTAGCGAAAGGAGTCATCATTGAAAAAACTCTGGACAGGTAATGAAGCTGTAGCAAGAGCGCTGTATGAAGCAAGCGTCACATTCGCCAGTGCGTATCCAGGGACACCAAGCACGGAAATCCTGGAGAATCTTGTACAGTATCGTGACAAAATGTATGTAGAGTGGGCACCCAATGAAAAAGTAGCTTTGGAAGCGGCGATAGGAGCTTCCATGGCAGGCGTGCGATCCGTTGCGGCGATGAAGCATGTCGGTGTCAATGTAGCTGCAGATCCTCTGATGACACTATCCTATACAGGCGTCAACGGGGGGCTCGTTTTGATTACTGCAGATGACCCGGGCATGCACAGCTCACAGAATGAGCAGGACAACAGGATATTTGCAAAATTTGCTAAAATCCCCTGTGTGGAAATCAGCGGTGCCCGTGACGCTGCGGAAGCCATTCGCGAAAGTTATCATATCAGTGAAACGTTTGATACTCCCGTCCTCTTTCGCATGACGACACGTGTATGCCACTCAAAAGAGCTGGTAGAAGAGGGGGAGAGAGTAGAAGTAGAACCCATTCCCTACGTCAAAGATCCGGGAAAATTCATCAGCTCTCCTGCGAGTTCCAGAAGAAAACGCCCGGGAATCGAGGAGCGTCTGAAACGTCTGGCAGAGTATGCTGAGACAACCCCACTAAATGTTGAGGAAGACAATGGAGCTTCCATCGGTGTGATCGCCTCAGGCGTCAGTGTCCACTACGCCAAAGAGATTTTTGGCGATAAAGCAAATTATCTTGTTCTTGGCTTTACTTATCCTCTCCCTGTAGAGAAAGTCCGAGCTTTTCGGGAGAAAGTCGAGACTTGCTACGTGATCGAAGAGCTCGAGCCCTTCCTGGAGGAGCAGATTCGCCTCGCCGGAATAGAGGTCATTGGAAAAGAACTGGTCCCTGTAATGGGGGAACTTAATGTGGATATTCTTCGAGAGGTTCTCTTGGGAGAAAAACCTGAGTACCAAGATGCGCCGGAGGAACTTTTGGTTAATCGTCCTCCCATCCTGTGTTCAGGCTGTCCCCACCGCGGTTTCTTCTTCGAAGCCAAAAAGTTTCGTGACATGATTGTCACCGGAGACATCGGCTGCTACACTCTCGGAGCATCACCCCCTTTGGAAGTCTCCGACTCTGTTGTTTGTATGGGGGCATCCATCTCTATGGCTCATGGAGTCTATGCCGGACTTTCAAAACACGGCATCAAGAAACGAATCATGGCAGTCATTGGAGACTCGACCTTCATGCACTCCGGCATCACCAGCCTGATGAACAGCATTTACAATAAAACACCAACCGTCAATGTTATCCTCGACAATCGCATTACAGCGATGACGGGTCATCAGGAGAATCCCGGTACGGGTTACAATCTGATGGGCGAAAAGGTCCAAGAAATCGATTTTGAAAAACTGGTACGTGCTTTAGGAATTGAAAAAGTGCTCACCATTAATCCCTTAAAGCTCGGTAGTGTGCGAGAAGCCATCAAAGAGTGTCTAGCCTATGAAGAAGGCCCCAGTGTCATCATCACCCGCTGGCCATGTGCGCTAAAGAGATACAGCGAAGAAGACCATAAGGAGTTCAATCTCAAGGCACCAAAAAGCGTTGTCATTGACGATCTGTGCAGAGGATGCCGCAACTGCGTCAGGACCGGTTGTCCTTCGATCCGCTTTGACAAGGAGAGAAAGAAAGCTTCTGTGGATGAACATTCGTGCGTCGGTTGCGGTGTATGCCGTGAATCCTGTCCGTTTGATGCCATCGTAGAAATGGGGAAGATATGACTAAGAGTATTCTATTTGCAGGTGTCGGAGGCCAGGGGATTCTTCTGGCCAGTAAACTTCTCACCGCAGCCCTCATAGAATCAGGGTACGATGTGAAAATGAGTGAAGTCCATGGAATGGCTCAGCGCGGCGGCAGTGTGACCACGCAGGTGCGCTTTGGAGACAAAGTGCACTCACCCATCATAGGTAAAGGCGATGCGGATGTTCTGGTCGCCTTTGAGCCGATGGAAGCCATTCGCTGGCTCGACCATCTCAAGCCCACAGGGCGCATCATCCTAAGTACAGGGACAATCCCTTCAGCCGTTATCTTAAGCGGTGATGTGGATTATCCACAGGGGATAGAAGCTTACCTCAAAGAACATGTTGATCTTCTCAGCATGGATGCACAGGCGATGGCGGTGGAACTGGGGAACTCCCGAGCGATGAATGTCATACTCTTGGGAGCGCTCGCCAAGACTCTCAATCTTGAAAACACTGACTGGATAGCACTTATTAAAGACGAAGTTCGTCCGGAGTTCTTTGAACTCAATAAGAAAGCTTTTACAGTGGGATTTGAACAGTAGAAACATTTGAAGCCAAAAAGGGGAGCCTCAGGCTCCCTTTTCACTGTCTCTATCTCTGATTAATAAGCGATGATCCACTCATCGATGCGACCCATATCTGCATCGGTGATGAAGTAAAAACCTTCTTCATCTGTTTGTAGAAGAATGGCCATCTTCTGTGGCTCCAGATAGCCCAGATCCGGAAGGCGATAGATCGGAAGAGCACACGTCTGAACTCCAGTCACA
>CALFKA010000039.1 GCA_937880545.1 uncultured Clostridia bacterium
TACACTCTTTCCCTACACGACGCTCTTCCGATCTATTTTTTCCGGTGAATCACTCTGAGTGGTGGCGAGAAATGACGTGACGCCACTTTGAGGAAGCGCCTCTGCTATTTTTTGGAAAGCTTCCGGGGTTGCCTCCATGGAATCAGCGCCGGCTGCACCATGGACACTGAGATCGATAAACCCAGCACAGATATACCCGTCGTGATAGAGGGTTGCTCCCTCTCCTTGTTCAAAGGGAGCAATCGTTACGATCTGCTCCTCAAAGACGAGGTCTCTCTTTTCGAGAATACCTTCTGCTGTGATTATTTTGGCTCCGCGTATGCAAGTCCTCATGATAACCTTTGCTATTATTCTTTTTCTACTTCCAGTTGAATCGCCAACTCTTCTGATGGCCAGTTGATGGATACGATATCTCCCGGATAAATCTTCTTTCTTCTCTCATGAATCTGTACGTCATTGACGGTGACAGTTCCTTCTGCTAAAAGGATCTTCGTTACGCCTCCGCTCGGAAGAATATCAGCATATTTTAGGAGTGCGTCCAGAGGGATAAATTCTGTTTTTATGCTCACCTTCATTATTGATTGATCCTGATCGGTACCAGATAGAAGGTGAAGGTGTCATCATCTGAAGGACGAATGCGACAAGGACGCTGAGAGGTAGTCAGGCTCATTGTCACCTGCTCACTCTCAATCGTACGGAGAGCTTTCAGGAGATAGTTCGGATTGAGTCCGATGCGGATGTCATCGCCTTCTTTTCTGATTTCAACTTCTTCTTTGGCCTGTCCACTCTGTGCACTGGAGGTTATTTTCAGAGTATCTCCTTCAAACTGGCAGACGATCAGATAGTTTTTACTCTGGTTTGCCATGATGGCGGCGCGATCAATGGCACTAAAGAACTCTCGGACATCCATCTGCGCATTGATGGCGAAGTCATCCGTGATGACCTGTTTGTAATTGACATACTCTCCTTGGAGTATTTTCGATACGATGAGGACATTGTCGAAGGAGAAAGAGATATAGTTATCCGTTACATTTAAAAGGATATCGTCATCTACATTGTAGGCGATGATGCGCTGAACTTCACGTAGTGTCTTTCCGGGTACGACCACATGCATATCTTCTCCGGAGATGATGGGAACTCTTTTGATGGCAATACTGTAGCCATCGATGGAGATCATTTTCATCTCGTCGCCTTCTACCTCCATGAGACTACCTGTCAGAATCGGGCGGGTCTCATCAGTAGAGATGGCAAAGTTCGTCATTTTAATAAGGTTGGAGAACATCCCCTGATTCATGCGGATCTCTTTTCCTCCTTCCACCAGAGGAATCTGGGGAAAGTAGGAAGCATCCATCATCAGTAAGCGATACGATGCATGGCCGCAGATAAGAGAAAGTGTGTCATCATTTTTGTTCAGTGTCAGGGCGTCGTCCGGAAGTTTTCGAATCAGTTCGTTAAAAAGCTGGAAGTCAATGAGAACATGACCCTTTTCTTCCACCAGCGCCGGGATCTCTACTTGGATCGAGAGTGACAGATCGTTACTCTTCATCAGCAGATGATCTTCGAGTGTCTCTATGTAGACACCTTTTAGTGCCTCGAGAGTCGTTCTGCTGGAAACAGCCTTTGACAGGATATTGAGTGCGTAGAGCATTTCTCTTTGATTGACAGTGAACTTCATGGAGCCTCCTCATATAGATATACCGTTATAAATAACCTTAGTAGTAATAGTAGGGCCTGTGGATTTGTGGATAAGCCTGTTATTGCTGAAAACCTCGGGATTTCGAGAGTGGATAAACCTGTGGATAGATTTTGGATAAATCACCGGGTTCTCCACAGGGAAAATGGTCCACAGAAAATCCTGAGTTTTCCACATCTCTTTGTGGACTATTCTATCAAACGAGCTTTCAGGCTTTCAATCATCTCTTTCGTGTCGCTGCGAGTCTGAATTTCCTTGGTGATCTTATCGCAGGCGTGAACGACAGTTGAGTGATCGCGGTTGCCAAAGATCTCGCCGATCTTGGGAAGTGAGTAGTCGGTCATTTCCCGCACAAGATACATGGCAATCTGCCTGGGATAGGCGATCTTTTTTGTACGCTTGGGTGAGTCGAGCTCTTTTTCTGTCAGGTCATAGGTCTCACAGATGATCTGACGGATGACATTGTGATCGATAATCTTAGGAAGAGAATTATCAATCATGTCGCTGAGGGCTTCTACACATAGATCAATCGTGACGGTCTGATTCACTAAGGAAGCAAAGCTGGAAACCTTCGTCAGAGCGCCCTCGAGTTCGCGAATATTGTTCTTGATGTGTTTTGCAATATACTCGATCACGTCGTCAGGGATATCTTTTCGATCGAGTTCCGCTTTTTTATTGAGAATGGCAATGCGTGTCTCATAGTCCGGCGGTGTGATATCCGTAATTAAGCCCCACTCGAAACGTGATCGAAGTCTTTCTTCAAGACTTTTCATTTCTTTTGGGGAGCGGTCACAGGTCAGAACGATCTGCTTATTATTATTGTAGAGTTCATTGAATGTATGGAAGAACTCTTCCTGTGTCTGTTCCTTTTTGGCAATAAACTGAATGTCATCGATTAAGAGAACATCAACGCTTCGATAGCGCTCACGAAAGGAATTATTCTTGCCACTCTGAATGGAATTGATAAAGTCATTTGTAAATGTCTCACTGGAGACATAGAGAACTTTGCTGGCGGGATTTTTCTGTCGTACGTAGTGACCGATGGCCTGCATGAGATGCGTCTTTCCGAGTCCCACGCCACCGTAGATAAATAATGGATTATAGCTTCGTCCGGGCATCTGTGCTACCGCGACACTGGCAGCGTGTGCAAAGCGGTTGTTACTGCCGACAACAAAATCTTCAAATATATAATTACTGTTCAGACGGGTAGAACTGAAGGAGGGCGCAGTTGAACTGCCGATGGTAAGACCTTCCAGATCTTCATCCGCCAGCACGGCAAAGTCTTTTCTCACCCCGCTCAACTGAAAGTACGCTTCTCCCAGCTTGATGTGACGCTTGCTGTTGAGAATGACCTCCCGATTAAAAGCACTGGGAGCTAACAGGTACATGGTGTTTTCATCCTCGCGTATAAGTTCGAGAGAACTGATCCATGTGTTATAGTCCACACTGTCCATTGTGCGGCTCAACTCTTCTTTCAGATGATTCCAGGTGATGTCTCTTTGCATTATTCCCCCTACTGTCCACAGATATATCAACAAGTTGACGGCTTGTACTTACTCACAAAATATCCACAAATTCGGTTTCTGCTTGTGTATAAAAATCTTTGCTAGGGTGTTTGTAGAATCCAGAGTGGTCGAAAAATGAAAGGCTCCAAAGCGACGACCCTCTCTTGTGGATAAGTCGCCACTTTTCCACAAAGTTATCCACAGCATGTTAAGATTAGAGGTAAAAAAAGATGGAGTCAAAGAATTTATCCACAATTTTCTCAACTATAGCACCCATAAACGTCGTTGACAACCAAAAAACCCTGGTTATCCACAACGAGAATGGGTGATAGTTAAACCGTTGTTTGACTTCACCTTCACTTGTCTATATAATGGGGTGACGTAAGTTATCTCTCATTGTTTATTGGAAAGAGGAGGTGGATTCATGAAAATGACATTCCAACCAAAGAAAAGGCAAAGAGCAAAGGTTCATGGGTTCAGAGCCCGCATGAGCACAAAAGCCGGTCGTCGCGTGCTTAAGAGCCGCCGCTCCAAAGGCCGAAAAGTACTCAGCGCCTAGACCCCCAGTCGGTGGTCTTTTTTATGGTAGAGGAAGAAGATGGACTGGAAGGTGCTCAATAACAACCGAGACTTCCAGAGGGTATACTCCCGGGGCAAGTCTCTGGTGACCAGGTATTTCGTGATCTACTATCTTCCTCAGAAGCTGGGATATCACAGAATCGGCTTTACCGTCAGCCGTAAAATTGGCGGTGCTGTCGTACGCAATCGGGTAAGAAGGCGTCTGAAAGAAATGTTCCGTCTGATTAGCCCGGGCCTGCCACGAAGCGCAGACATTGTCATCGTCGCCAGAGGGCAGGCAAAAGCAGGCAATTTTGCCCAGATGAAGTCTCTGATGGAAATCAAGTTTCGAGAAATTTCCTGAGAGGAGCCATGAAAACCATTATGTTGGCCCTGATCCGCTTCTATCAGCGGTTCATTTCACCGTTTACTCCCCCGTCCTGCCGCTTTACGCCGACCTGCTCGGAGTACTCCAGACAGGCCATTGAAAAGTATGGCGCCCTAAAGGGCGGCTGGCTCAGTCTAAAACGTATCAGTAAATGCCACCCCTTTCATCCGGGAGGCGTG
>CALFKA010000040.1 GCA_937880545.1 uncultured Clostridia bacterium
AGTCATGGCAAGGTTTACGCCCTCATTTTATCTATTCTTTCTGTCAAACTCAAGAAGGGCTCCTTCAATACAAGAAAGCAAACCCTAATAAGCAAAAACTGCGAAACGATAAAAGTCGGTAACATAACCTCTCACAAAACAGGTATACTAATTGATGGAGGTTCATATGATCATAACAGCTTACGGTGCAGCGAACGAAGTCACCGGTTCCAATTATCTCGTTGAGAGCGACGGCGCTAAATTCCTGGTCGATCTGGGACTTTTTCAGGGAAATGCGCGCCTAGAGCAAAAAAACAGGCAGCCTCTTCCCTACTCTCCGGAAGAGATTGATTTTGTCCTGTTGACGCACGCTCATATCGACCACTCCGGACGTCTTCCTCTGCTTAAAAACTTTAAGGGTCGCATCTATATGACCCATGATACCTTTCGGCTTGTGGAGCCGCTTCTTCGCGACAGTGCCTCTATTCAAGAGAGAAGCAATGCCCCACTCTATGCCGCAACGGATGTCGACCATCTGCTTTCCCGTGTCGTGCTTCTAAACTTCCATCAGGAGTGGCAGGACTCTGGTGTCCGCTTCCGTTTTCTGCCAAACGGTCATCTATTGGGAAGTGCTTTCCTCTATGTCGAGACCCCCTCAAAAAGTATGGTCTTTAGCGGAGACCTGGGGCGCTACGACACTCTCCTCTATCCGGATCCGGTCGCGATGCCGATATGTGATGTGCTGATCAGTGAGTCCACGTATGCGACGACGACCCACCGCCCGATGATGGAGGCATACGAAGAACTCTTTGATCATATTCAAAGAAGTTACGAACATGACCGCACTATCCTCATACCCGCTTTTTCCATCGGGAGAACGAGCGAGATCCTCTATGGACTCCACCTCGTCGCTAAAAAACAGAAAAAACTCAATGAGTTCTATCGCATTCCCATCTACATGGATTCTCCTTTGGGGATTCGCGGCCGTGAACTCTACCTCGGCGGTTTTGAACAGATGAAAGAAGGCTATGACCCTCAGCTTCTCGAACTCCCCAATCTCTCTATTGTCTCCGGCAAGGAAAGCTATGCACTCGACAGAGATCCAGCACCAAAACTGATCATCTCATCCAGTGGTATGGTACAGGGCGGTCACATCATCCATCATATGAGAACATATTTGCCACAGAGAAATGCCACGATCATTTTTGTAGGCTACCAAGGCGAAGAGACCATGGGGCGAAAGATACAGTGCAGAGAAGAGCCGATTATAATCGACAGAGAGAGCGTAAAAATACAGGCGAAAATTATTACTGTCGAAGGCTTATCCGGCCCCGACGACCGAGAAGATATGCGACATTGGATGGAGCGTGCCACGCGTATGGGGGA
>CALFKA010000041.1 GCA_937880545.1 uncultured Clostridia bacterium
GTGTAATAGATTTCCTTCCTGTAGTTGGACGGATCCTTTTCAATGCTCTGATGCACTTTTTCGTGAAGAAAGCTCGCAAAGTCCGGAGGCAAGAGTTCCATTTTTCCGAGTTGCTGCAAGTCGTCGTAGAGCATCACGATATTAGACAGTTCATGAGCCGGTAATCGATATTCAGGAGAAACTACTTCAACCACCAGACGCCGCACTAGCACTTCCGCTCTTCTGAATAGTTCCGACGCAGGATCGGCAAAGCGAAGGACAAAACCTGCCAGTTCTGCCGAAGGATTGTATTGAAAACGATCCTCTTTCTCCCACTCCCACCAGGGAGCGTGCGGATAGGCATTGTTGCTCTGCTTTACCGCTCTCCACCTGCCCTCCATGTAATCCGGTGTTTCTTCCAAGTAGCGGAGGATCCTTTTAATCATTGTATCTGCCATCTCAGGAAAGCCGATCTCTTTCAAGATGCGAATCGCGCGCCAAGTGGCAATTGTCGTTGAATTGGGGTTCTGATTATCCGGCTCAAGGCCCTTTCCAAATCCTCCATCGTAGTTCTGATAGGCTTTGAGAGCCTTAAGCACTTCTGAAGAGGGTCCGTCTTCAAAGTGATAGTTCCA
This sequence comes from uncultured Clostridia bacterium, assembly GCA_937880545.1. Lineage (GTDB taxonomy): Bacteria > Bacillota > Clostridia > Peptostreptococcales > Acidaminobacteraceae > DUVM01. The sequence goes on from CALFKA010000041.1 coordinate 615, forward strand.
GCGAGCGACCTCTAGGTAAGGACCATGACGAAAGAGATAAAAACGGATATTTCTGAGTTTTTCGCTGCCCATCTCCTCCTCCTTTTATTACTTCCCGATCAATTGGATCTGTACCGCGTTCGGATCAGGTAAGAAAAAGAACTTCACATCCGGAGCCGGCGAGTGAATGGGAGTGGGCTCAAATCCTTTTTTCACCAGCTCCTCCCTCTTGGCTTTTACGTCTTCTGTGTAGAAGCCAATGGAGATGCCACTGCCGGCATATGCGTTCTCTCTGTCTTCTATCAGTTCCACTTGTGTTCCTCCGCCGGAATCTGAAAGAAAGACGATTCGATGACCTGTACCCGTGCTAAGTTCCCGCACGCGCTCCAGCTCGAGAACTTCCTCATAGAATGCCATAGACCCTTCCAGATCTCTTGTATTGATTGTCACATGAACCATGATCATCTCTCCCCCTTCATCTTTCGTTCAATAATTATAGCCTGCCATTACAGAGTGGTTCTGTCATTTCATCATACCCTTTACAGTCCCTTCTGAAAGAAGGATCCTGCCTTCTTTGTCACTCTTGCGGAAAGGAAAAGCAGGGGTCTTCCGCCCCCGCCTTTTGATCCTATAAAGATTTTTTCAGATCCTTCAAACCGATTTGTCTTCTATTCTCCGTCATCCTGAGCTATTTTGTAGAGTTTGCCGCTGTCGGTGATAACGTAAAGAGCTCCATCGACTCCCACTGCTACGTCGCGAAATCGCTCGCCTTCGCCTTCCAACAGCCTCTCTTCGGCGACGACGCGGCGGTTTTCGATGACGATGCGCGCGATGTGAGAGCCTCGCAATCCACCGATGAAGAGGTTGTTCTTCCACTCCGCGATTTTGTCGGCGTCATAGAAGGTCATACCCGAGGGGGTGATGACCGGATTCCAGAAATAGACGGGTTGTTCTGTCCCTTCCCTTTGTGTTTCTCCTTCATTTACCGGCGTTCCATCGTACTCCAGCCCATAGCTGACCAGAGGCCAGCCATAGTTTCTTCCCGGCAGGATGAGGTTGAGTTCATCTCCTCCCATCGGACCCATCTCACTGATCCATAGATCTCCCGTTTCCGGGTGAATATCCATCCCCTGGACATTGCGGTGACCATAGGAGTAGATCCCCGGCAATGCGTTTTGTTCTGTCGAGAAATAATCTCCCAGTAGATTTCCTTCTCTGTCGATATGAATGATTTTTCCGTATCCATTGTCCAGAGACTGTGCCATCATCCTCGTTTCATCCGCCTGGCGCTCCCCAGTTGACACAAACAAAGTGCCGTCTTCTGCAAAGACGATCCTACTTCCGAAGTGACCACTCCCCTGGTAGTAAGGTAGTGCTCGATAAATGGTTCTGAAATCCTCAACCTCTGAGGCACCGTCTGTCAGTATTCCATAGCCGACCGCTGTCAGAGACCCTTCCGGTGTCTTTTCTGCAAAGCTGACATAGATTCTGTGATCCGTCTCAAATTGTGGAGATAGAGCGATGTCCAGAAGTCCTCCCTGTCCCCGGCTGTCCACGTCGGGAAATCCCTTAATGGGTGGGCTGAGCGTACCATCAGGAGAGTAGATTCGAAGAGTTCCCCCCTTCTCCGTGATCAAGAGTCCGCCTTCTGGTTTGGCCGTGATACCCCAGGGAGATTGCAGCTCTTCTGTGAGCACTTGAATAGCAAGTGGTGTCTGTGTCACGACTCCCCCCACTCGGGTCTGAGCTTCAAAAGCCGGAAGATAGCGAGCATTGGGAGCGCTTTTTTCTACCGGAGGTTGGTCCGGAATTGTCCCGCTCGAGACCTCTTCTTGCACGGGAGGGGATGTAGAAGTTTCTGCAGGCACGGTCTCGGGCACACTAGCTTCCTGGACACAACCAGTGAAGAGGAGGAAAAAGCTAAAAAGGAAGAGTAGAAGTTTCATGATGACCTCCTGTGATTCTTTCATACCCCTCCCACTAAATATCTCTGCAGAAAAAGTATCGGACGAATCATTGGAATTGATGCTCTGCATAGAAAAAGTCCTCCCGATCAGATTCTATCCGACTGGAAGGACTCAGAAGTTACTGGAAGGTGGACACTACTGTGTTTTCGGTCCGAAGTCGAAGGAACCGGGCTCTCTACCACATGTATCACAGACACCGTCGCCGTTTTCATCGATCATCTGTGTTTTCCCTCCCATGCCCGTACCGCGCATGCCACGCCTGCCAAACATTGTCCCGATCTCTTTGCCTGTGAGGTCACAGATACCATCGTCATTTTCATCAACCATCTGACCCGGAGCAAACGTGCCTCTTCCGGCTCCACGCCCACCGGGAACTCCTGTGCCTTCTGTCATTCTGGTAAAGGCTCGCAGGTGGTTTTCTGATCCTTTAAGAAGGTAATTCAGGGTTGTCTTGACATCTTCCGGCAAGTTCTTTTTAAGTAGTTCCCGCAGTTCTGTAACATCTGCCTTTTCAATCTCAAGTCCTCTCGCGTAACTTTCTTCGATACTTTTAGGGGCAACAACAGTTGACTTAGGCTCCGTCAGTTCAAATCCATGGTTCTCAGCCACTTTTTTCACGGCATCGATGTGCATTTGTTCTGAGCGAATAATACGGTTAAAGGGACGGATATCCCCGTGTGCATCAAGGATAGCTTGGTACGTATTCTTCGCCAAATATTCTTCATCGACAGCTTCCTGAAGCAGACTCTGCAGCTGCGTTGCGGACAATTCAGTGGCAAAACTGACCTGAGTGGTTCCGGCAAACAGCAGCCCAATCACCAGGGCAAATGTCAGTATCTTTTTGAAATGTTTCATGTGTATTCTCCTTTTCAAATCGGGTGTTTCCCTTTCTGATGATGAATATACACAGCAATTATGTCTTTTCTCGCACAAAGCACGCACATTTTCCAGAAATTATTCTGGCATTTTTTTGATAAAGGGAATTTGAAAAGTAAATGTCGTTCCCTTCCCCATGGTACTCTGAACGTTCAGGGATATATTATGGCGATCCGCAATCGTCTTTGCGATGGAAAGACCCAGTCCTGTACCGGATACACCCTTTACATGGGAGCGTGTATAGAATCGCTCAAAGATAAACGGCAGCTCTTCTTCTGCTATCCCTGCCCCTTCATCCGCTATCTCCACAATAATCCTTCCCTCTTCTTTTTCTTCTTTTGTCATCTTTAATTGGATGACATCGCCGGGATCGGAGAACTTGATCGCATTATCAAGCACTGCAGTGAACATCTGTTTCAACCGTGTATAGTCGGCGGTCACCATCGTAGGTGGCAGAGGATGCAATACGATCTCCACTTGCTTTTCACTGGCGATCTGTCTCATCGAGCGTACCGAGTCGGAGAGGATGTCGGAGAGCTGGACTTCTTGCATGGTAAGTGCAAAGGATGCGTTCTGCATACGGGTGAGGTCCATCAAGTCACTGACCAACCGCTCAAGTTGGATGATTTCTGTCAGCATGTGTCGACTGTACTCTTTCACTTTATTTGGTTCTTCGACGATACCGTCGGAGAGAGTCTCGAGGGACCCTCGGATCACGGTGATGGGCGTGCGCAGTTCATGCGAGATACTGGCGAGAAACTCCCGGCGCAGCTCCTCCTGTGCTTCGCTATCTTCTTTGGACTTCTGCAATCGGAAGGCCAGCTCATCCAGGTTTTCGGCAAGTTTACCGATCTCATCATCCGCCCGATACTGACATCTCGACGTGTAATCGCCATCTCTGAGGCGCTGCGCAGTCACGGACATGCCGGAAAGAGGTTCTTCTACCGAGCGGGCAAAGCGCCTTCCAAAGAGGGTGGAGACACTTAAGGAGAGCAAAAGAGCGCCAAGCAGGATGCCCAGCACGGGAAGGATCTGATTCATCTGAACTTGCTGACTGCCATGCAATAGAAGAGCAGCGACAATCGCACCCGAAGCATCGCGCACGGGAACTCCCACCGTCGTACTTACACCTTCAAGCATTCCTCTGAAGACGGTCGAAGTGGCAGTCTGGCCCGTATATACTTTTTCAATCAATTCTTTCGCCTCAGCAGGAAGTTCACTCACGGAGCGGGAAGAACGTCCGGAAAAGACGGAGTCCGCATTGCGATCGACAACCCAAGTCTGGCCTTGCGCGATGTCATCGAGGAATCGAAAATAATTTCCCATTCTCATCCCACCACCCATCTGCCCCTGTCCCACTCCCATCGAAGGTCTGGCGGGTTCGCCCGCAAGTAGAAGGGGCAGCTCCAACGCCATCACCTCAGCGCGGCGAATGAGTTCTCTCCGGTGTATTTCACGCATGTAGATAGCAAAAAACGAATAGAAAAGCAACGCTGTCACAAGAAAGAAAAGAACGAGACTCTTTAGCTGCAAGGCATTGATTCTTCCCCGCAGGCTCTTCTTATTGTTTTTCATCTCCCCGCTCACTTTCCATCTGCAGCCGATACCCCACTCCCCACACAGTAGATAAACTCCAGTCCGGATGATCGAGCACATCCAGTTTGGCCCGTAGTCTCTTTACATGAGAGTCGACGGTGCGCGTATCCCCAAAGTAGTCAATGCCCCAGACCTGATCCAAAAGTTGATCGCGTGTAAAGACGCGAGAGGGATTTTCTGCCAGAAGCCAAAGAATCTCAAACTCTTTCTTCGTCACTTTAATGAGTTGATCAGAAACGCTCACTTCATAGGTCTCCGGGAACACACGGAGCGATCCCCGTGTGATGACATTGAGAGGCTGCTTACTTTCCCGATCGAGTCGCCGCATGATTGCACGGACGCGGGCCATTACCTCTCCCGGAGAAAAAGGCTTCACAATATAGTCATCAGCTCCGATGTCAAGTCCCATAATTCGCTCAAAGTCTTCTCCCCTGGCCGTCACCATGATAATAGGTACCTGTGAGGTTTCTCTGATCTTACGGCAGACAGAAAATCCGTCGCGCTTTGGCATCGATACGTCCAGCAGCAAGACATCGGGCTGAAACCTTTCGAACTTTTCCAGCGCCTCTTCTCCATCAGAAGCGGCGATCGGCTCGTATCCGTCGTGCCGGGCATACTCGGATAGTATCTCGATAATCTGCCGGTTGTCATCGGCGATCAACATCTTTTTCATAGGACATCCTCCCAGCTTGATTATAACGCAAACATGTGGCAAAACTGTGACGATGAGTGTTTGTTCAATACGAGTCTAGCAGCCCTCTCTCTTTCGTCCCCCAGCTACTGCCTCCGGAAGATTCTTACGTAGCTTCTCTGGCTTTGACTTTTGGTTGAGTGATTATCAAAGGCGATAAAGCATGAGATTTGTACTGACCCAAAAGTTCCACTACCTAATTCGACCCCAAAGGTTTGAGAAAACCAATGGGGTCTATGTGCACAGGATAGGAGCGGGTACCTTTATTCCTCGGTTTCCCGGGGAAAGCGGATCAGAAACTGGGTCTTGTACGGTGGCTGTGGCGGGTTGATCAATTCGATCGTCCCATCATGAAGTTCGATGATTCGCTGTGTAATCGGAAGCCCAAGGCCTGTTCCCCCTGCGTGGCCGCGTGCTTCATCACCGACACTGAATGGCTCAAAGAGATGCTCTCGAAGGTGAAGGAGTAGACCCACGCCATCGTCTGCCAGAGTAAGCCTGAGCTCCTCAGCCGGAATGATGGAGAAATAGATTGTCGTTCCCGGGGGATTGTACTTTAGAACATTGGAGATCAAATTGTCGAACGCCCGGCGAAATTGAAGCGGATCAATCGAATAGAAGGCTGACTGGTCTTCAGGGATCTCCACCTCCAGACCAAAGCCTGCCAAGTCGACCTCTTGATACTTTTCCGCCAGGTAAGCCTGCATGAAATCGAGCAGATCCATAGACTGTTTGTGCAGAATCAAATGGGGGTGATTCAGCTGAGCATACTCAAAGAAGGTGTCGATCAGCCGATTCAGATGAACGGATTTTTGGTAGATCGTATGCAGATATTTTTCCTGCTGATCCGTCGGAATCACTTGACTTGTCAACGCCTGAGCATATCCCTGAATGACGGTGATAGGCGTTTTCAGGTCATGCGAGATATCTGTCAACATCTTACTTCGGTTATTATCAAGCTTTTGGCGCTCGTACTCACTTAGCTGGAGCCGCTCCGAGAGCTGATTGAACTCATCATAAAGCTCGACGAACTCACGCGGACCCCTGTACTCAATCTGCATCGGCTGTTGTGAGATGAGCCCCTTAATGGATTGAGAAAGGGGAAGAAGCAAACTCTTCGTCTTGCGATTGAGCCAGATGATGGAAGCGATGACGATCAGCACATATAAACCCGCCAGAACCGTCCAAGAATACTGCCACCAATTGATCGCTGTATTATACGCTTTTTCATCAAAAGCCGGATAATCCAGGACGATCCATCTTTGTTGTCCCGTATCATTGGTATAAGCCTGTTTGGTCAGACCCGAACTTTCGCTTTCAAAATCAAACAGCAGCGCCATTTCCTGTTCAGTAAAGTATTCTCGATCCTTTTCTGAAGCATCGATCACCTGATAGTCCCGATTGATCCGGTAGAATTTATCCCTTTGATTATCTGAAGAGTGAATAATCACGACATATTCAGGTTGACCGTCAGCGCCGGTGTAGGCAAAGCTGTTAGCACCGGGGCCATCGAGAATCGACGGGATCAGCTTTAACAGGTCAGATGTCATCTCCCTGCTCTTGGCAGCAGGGCTTACATAGATGCTTTTTCCCTCTGCATCATAGATCTGGAGCGCGGGATTTTTGCTTAGATACTGTTCGAACAAGGCCGGAGTAATTGCATCATCTGATGAACCTTCGAGAGCACGACTCAGCCCGTCATAGTCATACCATACGATCGCCCGCTCCAAAATCTGATTGGGAAGGAGTTGAACTATGCCGATCGCTATCGCCATCACTAGTGTCATGACGAGGTAGTTGTTAATTAGGAGGCGAGAAAAGCTGGGATTTTCATGTTGATTCTTCACATCTATTACCTAACTCTCGTAAAGGGATCATTGAGTACGAGTTCGAAGTGGATCTTGCTGTGTGCGTTTTGTCTACATACATCTGACTCATTATACCAAACTCATAGGTGATGCGGGCGTTTAGCGAAGTTGGGAGAAAGAGGTGCGTCGAGAGCGTATGATACTAAAAATGTGGCAGGAAGAAGGAGCTTGACTTATCACTTCTGTTCTTCTTCGATAAAGGGAACACATAAAAAAGAATCTCTGCCGAGATTCCCTGAGAAGCGGCCACATTCTTTACAGTTCTCTTACCTGTGCACCCTTCATATCAAGCCCGCAGAGTCTGAGCTTCCAACGTTTCTTTAAGGGCTTGAGTGCAGAACCCAGCGTTCCAAGTCGGTCGCCCTTTTTACGGATAATCAAAAGACTCGGTCCTGCCCCGCTCAGCATTACTGCCAGGGCACCGTTATCTTTGGCCAGTGCAATCAGCTGCTCGGCATCATCGATCAGCGGGAATCGATACGGCTGATGGAGTCGGTCATCAAACGCATGGCGAATCTGCTGTTCATCACCGCTCGCCAGCGCACTGAGTGTTAAGCTCAACTGAGACAGGTTATAAGTGGCATCTTTAAACGAAACTGTCTTGGGAAGCACTCTTCTGGCTTTTAATGTGGGCAGAGGAAACGAGGGAATCAAAAGTGCCAGCGCCAGTTTTCGCGAAAAAGAAAGCTTTCCATGCAATAGCATCTCTTCACGCCAACCGGATGCCACGAGACCACCCAGCATGGCCGGTGTCACATTGTCGGGATGGCCCTCTATCATGGCTGCCAGACGCAACAGCTCCTGTGTCTCTATCTCATGTTCACTGACATGCTTTGCTGCCAAAACTCCGGCTACAATACAGGCAGCAGAGGAGCCCAGCCCCTTCCCAACGGGAATGATCTGTGGCGTGCGAACACTGAGCGCCGGTCCGGAAACCCCAAGTTGCTCCAGTGTCTTCCTATAGGCCTTTATGGCAAGATGTCTTCTGTCTTCCTTGTCTGAAGTCGATTCAAAAACGAACCTCCCATAAATATTCAGAGCGATTCCCAGGGAGTCAAAGCCCGGACCCAGGTTTGCACTCGATGCCGGTACGCGTATTTCAAACATCGAGCACCTCCCAAATAGCCCGTTCCATCTGATCAGGCATGCAGACCCTGTTTTGTGTGATGGGGGCATCCGCCAGCACCTTCAGCGATGCAGGCACCGGAAGTCCGGTTCTTTCGCTGAGAATCTCCAATTCCTCAAAGGGGTCGTTGCCTATCCTCTCTCCCAAGCTTTCAAGAACCACTCGGGGGAACTTAAATGGACTGGCCGTAGCCACTATAATCCCCTTCTTTTTTCTCTCACGCAGGAGTGCCGAAGCTACCGCAGTGTGTGGATCCAGCAGGATTCCCTCCTCTAACCAAACTTTACGGATCTCTTCACGCACATTCTTTTCTGAAACCTTTCCCGAGGAGAAGCCTTCGTGCTTCATTGTCCAGAAGAAATGTCTGTCTCTTTCCAGTTCAGTCATTGCCTTTTTCAGTGCTTCCTCGTCTTCCTCAAAGAGAAGGCGTTCTAAATTGCTGCTGAGGAGAATATCCATAGATGGTGTGCTGCTGAGGATTAATTCTCTTCTCGCATCATAGTGACCGGTCTTGAAGAAAACATCGAGAACATCATTTTCGTTGGTGGCGACTAAAAGTTCTTCCATCGCCACACCCATCTTGCCCGCCCAGTATGCGGCCAGTACATTGCCGAAATTTCCCGTAGGGACACTGAAGCGAAGCGGCATTTCCGTGGAATGAATGGCTCCATATACGTAATAGACGATCTGTGCCAATAGGCGACCCAGGTTAATAGAGTTGGCGGACGCTGCTTCTCTACCACGAGCCTTCAGCCGTCTGTGAAAGGCGTCACTGGCCAGCATCGCCTTTACACCGCGCTGGGCATCATCGAAATTGCCTTCTATACCGATAGCTGTGGTATTCATTGACGACTGTGTGAGCATCTGCCGCTCCTGAAGAGGCGATACACCTCCTCTCGGATAAAACACAATGACCTCAAAGCCATCCATGGCAGCAAAACCCTCCATAGCGGCTTTTCCCGTATCTCCACTGGTTGCAGTGAGAAGCAGGGACTTGTTGCTGATCCCAAGATGTTTTTTGGAAAGTTCCATCAGATGCGGCAACAGACACAGTGCCACATCTTTAAAAGCGAGAGTCGGACCATGAAAGAGCTCAAGCACATGAAAGGAATCCCTCTTTTCTATTCTTACCGGAGGAACTGATGAGAACCGCGCATAGGCCTGTCGAGCGGCCTCTTCCAGTTCTGCTTTTGTGATCCGCGAGAAAAAGGGTGCCAATACTTCTGCACACAGTGAAGCATAGGAGAGCTCTCTCAGGCGCTCCGTCTCGATCAACTGTGGAAAAGTCGTCGGAATATAGAGACCTCCATCAGGAGCAAGGCCCGTAAGAATCGCTTCTTCTGCGATTATTGGTTGAATATTCCCTCTTGTGCTTATATACTTCATCATTTCTCTATAGGTATTGCGACAGCGCCAGGCGGAAGAAGTGATTTCACTTCGCTATATGGTATGGGAGCGGTAAGCCATGTATCTTCCTTGAGCTGCGTCTCTAATGCTATTTCTAATGGAGCGGTGCTGCGTACATAAAAGCGAGAAGGCACTTCGAAAGGGTCATGAAAGAGATGGGTCTTTCTTAGTGGACTCTCTTTTCTTCTCAGATTGAAAAGAACATCCTCCAGGTCTGCAAGCATCGCATGGGCTGTGGGATACCTCCCGGCGCCTGATCCCTGAAAACTGACGCGCAGGAAATTCTCACCGTAAAACTCCACTCCATTGTCCGCTCCGTCCATGGAGCCGAGGAAACTTGCATGAGGCAGGGCAACAGGGTGAACTGCTGCCTGAATGCGGTGACCGTCTCTTCTGGCCTGCGCCAGGAGCCTCACGGCGTAACCCATCTGTGAAAGAAGGGAGATATCCTCCTGGACGAGACCCGAGATCCCCTCCAATGAGATGTCTTTCTCCTCCACTTTCCCTTGAAAAGCAAGGGTGGCGAGAATACGCAGTTTGCGTCTCGTATCAAATCCCCCGACATCATCGATGGGATCGGCCTCCAGATAGCCAAGTTCTTTTGCTTCTTCCACGACATCATCGTAAGAGATCTGATCTCTTCGCATCCTTGTGAGGACATAGTTACAACTTCCGCTCAGAAGCCCGCGCAGAGAGCGAATCTCTCCGTGAAGGCTCAAGTCTTGAAGCGGTTTCATCAGAGGCGTCCCGCCTCCTACACTGGCTTCATATAGGAGATACACACCGTGCTCTTCCGCCAGATCGCTGAGCTCCTCAAAGTGACGACTAAGCACTGATTTATTGGCGGTAATGACATGCTTTTTTCTCTTCAGAGCTTCACGAATCAACACGTAGCCAAGGTCGATGTCCCCTGTCGCCTCCATGAGAACTTGTACGCTCTCATCGGATATGATCTCCCAGGCATCACTGGTTAGCTTAGCGCCGTGTAGATCGATCTCCCTCGCCTTGTTTTCGTCTCGAACCAGGACATAATAAATATCAACTTTCTTTCCAACGCGCGTCTGAAGAGAGTTCTTTCTCCTGTGAAAGAGGTCCATGACTCCCTGTCCCACTGTACCGTAACCAGCTAAAGCGATGCGGATCATTGTCTCCTCCTGATGATTTCTTCTGCAATCTGCACTGCGTTGGTAGCAGCACCCTTTCGCACATTGTCTGCGACGACAAAGAGATTGACACCAGACGGGAGACTGTTGTCACGTCGGATTCTCCCGACAAAGATCTCGTCTTTGCCTTCACAGTCCTCCGGCACCGGATAGAGTTCGTTCATGGGATCATCCACCACAGCGACGCCGGGGAAGTCTGCCAGCTTCTCTCGAAGCTCCTCAATGGAAAAGGGGCGCAGGAGTTCAGCATTGATGCTGACACTGTGACCGAAGCGCACCGGTACACGCACCGTCGTCGCCGTGACACCCAGAGAATCATCTCCGAGAATCTTCTGCGTCTCGTCGATCATCTTGATCTCTTCCTTTGTGTAGCCATTTTCCAGGAAGGAGTCGATATGGGGAATGACATTCCCTCTAATACGGTGAGGATAGAAGTCCTGTCTGTCTTCATCTAGGTCAAGAAGACCTGCCAGTCCGCTGCCGGACACTGCCTGATAGGTGCTATAGACGACTCGCTTGAGTCCGTAGGCATCCTGAAGGGCTTTAAGTACCGGCATGCACTGGATCGTAGAACAATTGGGATTGGCGATCAAGCGGTGATCTCCTATGGCTTCCGGATTGACCTCCGGCACGACAAGAGGGACACCCTCTTCCATGCGAAAGACACTGGAATTATCAATGACTGTCGCTCCACTCACTACTGCAAGGGGGGCGAACTTTTTACTGACAGCCCCTCCGGCAGCAAAGAAAACAATGTGGAAATTCTGTTTAAAGCTGTCCTCCGTCAATTCCTGTACGATGTACTCCTTCCCTGCAAAAGTCAGTGTCGAACCTGCTGACTTTTTGGATGCCAGAAGCGTGAGGGTATCAATAGGAAAACCTCTCTCCTCCAGTAATGTCAGTATCGTCCCTCCCACCAGTCCACTGGCTCCAACTACGGCTACATGAAATTTATCCATTTTATTCCCCTTTAAAAGTCTGATATAGAGCTGCAACAGCTCGATTGGCATCTTCATTCTCCACCCCCACAAGGATACTCAGTTCACTGGAACCCTGTGAGATCATACGAATATTAATATCTGCCTGTGCTAATGATGTAAAGAGCTTTGCGGCCACTCCTTTCGTTCGGATCATCCCTCGTCCTACAACGACGACCAGCGCCAGACCCGGCTGTGTGGTCAGTCTCTGAGGATGACAGTACATTCGGATCTCTTCCAAGATCTTATCAAGTTTTCCTGAAATTTGCTCCTCGGAGACAATGACACTGACGGAGTCGATACCTGAAGGAGTTCCTTCCACCGTTACTTTGTTACTTTCAAAGACACTCAGAAGCTTGCGGAGAAATCCCCGATCCTCACGCATCTTTGTTTTCTCTAATGTAAATACCCGAAAATCCTTCTTGACGGCAATTCCCGTGACGATTCCGCTCTGTACGCCATTTTCTGCAATCAATGTGCCGGGGTTGTCAGGCAGTAGAGTCGATCGAATCTGCAGAGGGATACCTGCTCTTGCCAGAGGAAATACAGCATCTTCCTGAAGCACTTTTGCTCCCATGTAGCTCAGTTCGCGAAGTTCCGGGTATGTCATGTGTCTCATCGGCATAGGATTTTCGACAATCTTCGGGTCGGCCATGAGAAGCCCCGGTACATCTGTCCAGTTCTCATAAAGGTCTGCTTTCGTCCCTACCGCCAGGAAAGATCCTGTGATATCAGAGCCACCTCTATGAAAGGTCGTCAAGCGCCCATCCGAAAGAGCTCCACAGAATCCGGGCACGACAGCTCTTTCCATCGTAGTGAGTCTCTTATTAATGCGTCTGAGACTCTCCTCCTCATTGATTTCTCCCTCTGATGAAAAGACAAAGAGATCGGCGGCATCGACAAAAGGCCAACCGAGATAGTCTGACATCACTTTCGCGCAGAGATACTCTCCTCTGCTGGCACAGCTGGCACTGTTTTCTCCTGAGACAATGTGATCATAGACTTCCTGCAGGAGCGTGTTGATATCGAGGGAAAGATCTAACTCCTTGCACAACATCTTAAATCTCTCTGCAATCTGCTCAAAGATTTCATCAAAGCGAAAACCGGCGGAAGCCAGCTGCGCACACATGAGGAGCATATCTGTCACTTTAAAAGGCTCTTCAGGTGATTTACCGGGAGCAGAGACGACCACAATCGTTCTCTGTGGATCTTTCTCCACGATCTCCTTTACTCTCCGGAACTCTTCTACACCTGCCAGTGAACTCCCGCCAAACTTGCAGACAATCCGTCCCATCATCCCTCCTACAAAAAAACACCCATCCATTCACGGACGAGTGTTCTCGCTATTCCACCTAGTGGGTTATCTGATCGTAACGTGACCCTACGTCCCTGCCTACTCATTCAGCAGGACACTCCGAGGTGGTTTTCAGCAGTTCTTTCCCGGAAGACTCGCACCATTTGTCTTCTTCTCTGAGGGATCATCCTTGCCTACTCTTCCTCATCAACGTTTGTCTAATAATATCTCTCAGTCTATTGTTTGTCAAGATCTTGTAACATTACTATGTGAGTACTCTTTAGAAGTGATTGAGCTTTTACTTGCGATCATTCTCTTCGGATTTTTTCGTAACGATTAGCGCATCAAGTCCAATTATTTTATCCCCTTTCAGAACAAGAGGATTTACATCGATTTCTTTGACATAAGGTGAGAGTAATAATGCGATCTGATTGAACTTCATTATAACATCAATTAACTTCTCCTCATCAATTGGCAGACTGCCTCTGAAGCCCTTAAATAGGGCATTAATTTTAAGATGATCCAATCCGTTCTTTATTTCAGTTTTGGATGCCTCAGGCATTACGACAAATCGATCTTTCAACAGTTCGGTAAAGATTCCTCCCGCTCCAATGACGATCATGGGCCCAAAGATCGGGTCGGTAATCATTCCCAAGATCAGTTCAACGTCAAAGTCGATCATCGGCTGAATCAGACAATCAGGCCCTAATCTCTTCTTCATTTCCAGATATTTCTGTGCTAGCTCTGTTTTGTCCCGGATGTTAATGATCACGCCTTGAACATCTGCTTTGTGGAATACGCCATCGCCTGCTGTTTTCAAGGCCACGGGAAATACAGTATTTAAAGCATAAATATCTTCCTCTCTTGAGATTGGATAACTGTCTACCACAGGAAAATTCAGGCTTCGCAACAGTTCGATAGAATAAGACTCCTTCAAGACATCCAAGTGATTCAAAAGGTTTATTTGTGGTTGAGAAAGATGTATTCCATGCAGAGGCGTCCTTTCATAGCAAAAAGAAGCGTGGTTTTGAAAATTTCTGATTGCTCTAAGTGAAGCATGCGTCCCGGCAAGTACAGGTATCCCCATTTCATTAATAGTCTGTGTGATCTTTGCACGTCTGATACCGCTAAAGTTTGTAACAAAGGCAACCGGTTTGCCTGTCTTCTCGTGAGCATAATTCAGTGCACTTACACAGCCTTCACTCAGATAGTATCCATCGCGAAGATCCTGTGAAATGATTCCGATCTTGGAAGCCTCATCGCAAAGCATAATCTCCATGGACTCGGCAAAGATGCGTTCAAAATCGATCCCCGTTCCCCAGGGATCTAGTGGATTATCAGCTTCTTGACCATATTCTTGGATCACAGCAAGCGAATGCATGGTCTCCTGTGACAAAGTAGCATATCTCAATCCGACGTCTTCAGCTGCATCAGCTAATAAATTCCTTTCCCCTCCGGAATCGGCAATCGCCACCAAGTCACCTTGTTTCTTATCATCTGGCCAAAAACTGAATAAAGCCAAAGTGTTGGCCAATTCATCCAACGAATCAACACGGTGAACACCATAATGATTAAATACTGCAGTAAAGGCATCATCATTTCCAGCAAGTCCACCTGTATGAGAAAGCGCAAACTTAGCCCCCAGTTCAGACTTTCCAACTTTCATGGCAACCACAGGAATCTTTTTTTCTGCTGCGAGTTCAAGAGCTTTAAAAAACACATCAGGCTTGCGCACTGACTCCATATAGACACCTAAAACCTTTGTGGTTTCCATTTGGAGTGCATAATACATGTAGTCAGATAGGCTGGTAACTTGACCAGTACCCGTTGCCACCATCAAATTAAACTTTAGTTGCGTCTCATTGTGACCAATGGTACTAAATGCGGAACCTGATTGAGAAATAAAAGCTATGTTTCCTGTTATGTTTTCGTCCGGAGCGTCAAACCCACAGATCGGAAGAG
>CALFKA010000042.1 GCA_937880545.1 uncultured Clostridia bacterium
CCCGACCCCTTGAGTGGCTACTATAATATATCTCATATGATCCGATGGGTCAAGGGCTTTTTTCGCTTTTTTCAGCCCTTTCGAAGTTGATTTTCTGGGATTTCGGGTCAATATGGTAGATCATGTCTTTTCTCTCGACAGCGATGCGTGTGCGCGAGAGCAGATCTTCATCTTCGAGGATCGCCGTAAATAGTTTGACATTGGGGTTAATCGCCACAGGATTGCCAACCCGTCGGAACATCGAGAGGTCACCGGAGGTGTCCCCATAGGCATAGCTGTGCTTTAGATCGATCGAGTGCTTCCCCACTAGGGTATCAAGAGCGATGGATTTGTGTTCGTGACCCCACATGGGATCCAGTTCGCCACTAAATCGGTCATTTTTCATGACGTATTTGCTCGCAATGAAATCCATTGCATCATACTTCTGAGCCATTCTCTCAATCAAAAAATCGGGGCTGCCGGAGATGAAAAAGATACCGTGGCCGAGCGCCTGATGCCAGCGAAGCTGGTCACGCGTAAAGACATAGGTCTTTTCCCAGTTCTGAGCAATGACCTGATCAGCAATAAAGTCAATTACGGAGACGTGGATCCCTTTCAATGAATCTCGGTAGGCCTCAGAGACCTCCAAAAGATATTCTTCATAATCTCCTTTTCTGACCGCCCACTCCTGAAACGTACTGCGCCCATGCGCAATCCACACACTGACATCCAACACTTCGTACTTGATCAACTTCTTAAAGTGTTCGATGAGCAGAGAGTTGCGAAAGAGGGTGCCATCAACATCAAAAAAAGCTGCAATCATCAAAAACCTCCTCTGTGCGCCAGACCGCAAACCTCCTCTACGCGCATCGATCGTACTTTAAAGAAGCTTGTCAGCTCCTCGAGTACTTTGACCGGAAGCAAGGGGTCTGAAAACAGTGCCGTTCCAATGGCAATTGCCGAGCTTCCCGCAAGAAGAAACTCCAGCGCATCCTCTGAAGATGCGATGCCGCCCATCCCCAGGATGGGGAGTTTGACCGCCTGATACGTATCATAGACTTTTTTGAGAGCGAGCGGTTTGATCGCAGGGCCACTCATCCCTGCGCTGACCAGGTCGAAGACAGGCCGGCCTGTCCGTGAATCAATCGCCACACCAGTAAAGGTATTCACCAGACTGATGGCGTCAGCTCCCTCTTCTTCACAGATCCTGGCCATCTTCGAGATACTGGTAACATTGGGAGAGAGCTTGACGATCAGACATTTACCCACCACTTCGCGCACGACCCGGACAGCCTTTCGCAGCATCTTCTCATCCGCGCCAAATACCATTCCGCCTTCTTTGACGTTTGGGCAGGAGACATTGAGTTCAATTGCATCGACATCTTCCTTATTTAATATAGAAGATAGTTCTCGGTACTCTTCCAAAGTATTGCCATTTACATTGGCAATAATCTTTGTATCATACTGTCGCAGAAAAGGAATCTCTTCCTCTATAAAATGTTCTACACCGGGGTTTTGCAGTCCGATACTGTTGAGGAGTCCCATTGGCGTTTCATGGAGTCTCGGCGGCAGGTTTCCCTTTCTCTCTTTTAAAGTGATTCCTTTAACGCTGATCGCCCCCAGAAGAGACAAGTCAAAAAATTGCGCATACTCTCTACCGCAGCCAAAGGTGCCGGAAGCCACGGTAACTGGGTTTTTCAGTTCAAGAGATCCGATGCTCGTCTTGAGAAGTTCTTTTACTTCCATGCCAGTTCCTCCCCTCGAAAGACAGGTCCGTCCGAACAGACTTTTTTATACGTCAGGTCTCCATCTGTTACAATGCCGACAGCACAGCCGATACAAGCGCCCACGCCACATGCCATGCGCTCTTCCAAGCTGAGCTGTACCGGAATACCTCGATCCATACAATACGTGCGTATTTTCTCCAGCATCGGCAGGGGGCCACAGGCAAAGACCTCGCTCTTGTCATCGACTTCTTCACAGAGTAAGTCTGTGACAAATCCCTGATCGACGCTCTCCCGATGGATGCGCAGGTGATCCTGCACAAAAAGATCGGCCGGCTCATAGGCGTCGCGAAAGCCGAGAAGACAGACGTACTCCCTTTCTGTCCCCTCAAAGACTTGTGAGAGGCGAAGAAGGGGAGCAATCCCCACACCGCCACCCACGATGACAGCTTTCTTCGTATTATTCGTAACAAATCCTTTTCCGAGAGGTCCGAGAACATCCAAAATATCTCCCACTCGCAGATTTCTCAGTCGGCGGCTCATGCTTCCCACTTCTTTT
>CALFKA010000043.1 GCA_937880545.1 uncultured Clostridia bacterium
GTGTGCTCTTCCGATCTATCGGAGCGGATGCTTCTCGCTTCTTTAACTTTATATCAGGTTATGGCTCCAGTAAGGGCATGAGCCGGCTCTTTGCCGCACCGGAATTCCTCCGCTCGCATCTTGAGCGACTCCTCGACAACGAAGTGAAAGCCGCAGAAGAAGGAAGAGACGCTCTCGTTCGCATCAAGATCAATTCACTGGTAGATCAACCGTTCATCGACCGCTTATACGCTGCCTCTCAAGCAGGGGTGCGCATTGAGCTGATTGTGCGCGGGATCTGCTCTTTGATTCCAGGTGTGAAGGGCATGAGTGAAAACATCACTGTTCATTCGGTGATCGGCGAGTTCTTAGAGCATGAACGGATCTATTATTTCCAGAACGCTCGGCCGGACTTTCTCTATCTTTCAAGTGCGGACCTCATGACAAGAAACCTAGATCGCAGGATTGAACTGCTTTTTCCTATCGTAGACCCCCAGCTTCAAAAACGCGTAATGGCGACCTTTGACATCCTTTGGAGTGACAATGTGAAGACCTGGGTGATGAAGGAGGACGGCACCTATAGAAGAAGGAAAAAATCAGATAAGCCGATTCAGGCACACGAAGTGTTCAAGAGGAAATTCTCTCCAGATGAAGCGCAAAGAGTCAAAGAACTCCGGGAGGTTCTCCTTTGATATATACACACCACCGTGCCATCATCGACATCGGTAGCAACTCCGTACGCATCAACATTGTAGGTGTCAGTGAAGAGGGACACTTTATGCTCGTCGATCAGGCGAGAGAGAGGACCCGTATCAGTTCCGGCATGGGGGAGGACAAGATCATTCGTCCCGAAGCGATTGAGCGACTCCTCGATACACTTCACTCTTTTCGACAGATTATGCAGGTGTATAAGGTAAAAGAAGTCCGGGCACTGGCGACCGCCGCGATCAGACAGGCAAAAAATCAACAAGAAGTCCTTGAGACGGTTGAACGTGAGACACGTCTGCTACTTGAAGTCGTCAGCGACAGAGAGGAAGCGACACTCGGTTTTCTGGGAAGTGTCAATAGTCTTAATGAGAAGGATGCACTTCTTGTCGACCTGGGAGGGGCCAGTACGGAGTTTGTCCTGATGCGAAACCGCCGACTGCTTCACCTAGGTTCTATTGCGTTTGGTGCTGTCACACTGAGCGAGAAATTCCTTCATGATAAGGAAGCGGCCAAGAATTTTATAAATGAGAAATTCGTAGAGTTTCCCTGGCTAAAAGAAGCCGAGGGTCTTCCTATTATTGCCTTGGGCGGTTCCATTCGCACCTTAGCGAAGATCGATCAGATCCGAAGTAATTGGCCGCTGGACTCACTCCATGGATACTGTGTTAGCCGAGAAAATACAGCAAAATATCTCGATGAGATCTCGCGAGCGACTGGAGCGAGAATCCGTCGCATCCGCGGGGTCAGTTCTTCCCGTGCTGATATTCTTCGCATCGGGATCGTTCCTTTTGAGGTCTTATTTGAGATGCTGAAATCTCCCATTGTGCGCATCAGCTTGCAGGGGATCCGAGAAGGAGTTTTCTACAGAGATTACCTCCACCGCAATGGCCGTGAGGAGGTGCTCGATGATGTCGCATCATTCAGCGCCTCTAATCTGCAAAAACGCTTAGGCGTCAATGTGACGCATGCTTCCTACATTGAATGGCTTCTTTTAGAACTCTATGAGAACCTGGAAGAAAAGAAAGACGGCAGAGAGAGGGAACTTCTCCAGATGGCTGCCAGACTCCATGACATCGGGATGGGGATCGATTACTTTTCGCATCATCAGCATGGCCTTTATCTTACACTTAACGCCGGTCTACTGGGATTCTATGATGAAGAGCGGATGTTTATCGCTCTTTTGATCGGGCTTCACAGGAGCAGACGACTGGGCAGATTCTCTCAGCCTTATAGTCATTGGCTTGGAAAAGAGAAGATGGAGCGCATTGAAAAGCTGGGAGTGCTACTGGCGCTTGCTGAGAGATTGGACCGAACAGAAAGTGGTACGGTGGTGAGCGTTCGGGTCCGTGGAGACGAGCTGCAAGTGCAACTCAAAAACTCCTATAGACGAAATCTACTTGAAGGTTCTATTGAGGAGCAGAGGCTTCCATTTGCTTCAAAATATTCAAAAAACATCGTTCTACTGTGATAGAAATGGTTCCACTGGGTAACAATGTTGAGAAGAATCCACCATATAGAAATCACCAGTCATCAGGAGGAAGACATGTTCAGCAAGATTACACAG
The DNA here is from genome assembly GCA_937880545.1 of uncultured Clostridia bacterium. Lineage (GTDB taxonomy): Bacteria > Bacillota > Clostridia > Peptostreptococcales > Acidaminobacteraceae > DUVM01. The sequence goes on from CALFKA010000043.1 coordinate 2,252, forward strand.
AAACTAAAAGAACTCTTCAGTGGCACAAAAGAAGTAGCGGAGAAAGCAGTAGAATCCGGCAAAGACGTCGCCGAAAAAGCAGTAGAAACCAGCAAAGATGTCGCTGAAAAGGTGACAAAAGTCGGCGGTGAAGTCGTAGAAAAGGCCGGGGAATACGCCAAAGAAGTAGGCAAGAAGGTGGAAGAAACTGCCGAAAAAGCCAAAGAAAAAGCGGAAGAACTAAAAGACAAAGCCGAAGAAAAAGTGGAAGAATTCAAAGAAAGATCTGAGAAGAAAGCCGCAGAGGCCAAAGAGCAGGCGGAAGAAGTCAAAGGAGCCGCTGAAGAAAAAGTCGAAGAAGTGAAAGAAGCCGCTGAAGAAAAAGTCGAAGAAGTAAAAGAAAAAGCGGAAGAGTTGAAAGAGAAAGCAGAAGACAAAGTAGAAGAAGCCAAAGACAAAGTGGCGGAAGTAAAAGAAGCGACAGAAGACAAAGTAGAAGAAGCCAAAGACAAAGTGGTCGAAACTGTCGAAGAAGTCAAAGACGCCGCTGAAACGAAGGCAGAAGAGGTCAAAGAGAAAGTAGAAGAGCTAAAAGACTGATTCCAACAAGCACAAAGCCGAGACTTCCGGAATCCGGGAGTCTCTTTTTGTTATTCTTCATCGAGGAGGGACTCGATGGACATCGCCTATCTATTTGTGCTGGCAAATATTACCTGGACAGATTTAAAGGAACGCCTGATTCCCGATGAATGGGTCCTCACTGCTCTTTTGTTTCGCTTTCTTACCGGGCATAGACTTTCTCCTACGTGGCTGATTGCCTGTTTCTTTTTTGTGCTTCTGACTCTCTTTGGTCTAGGGTGGGGAGATGTGAAACTTGCGATGGTCCTCTACATGAGTGGCGGATCGTTCTTTTATCGGATCGCCTTTTCTTTTCTGCTGGCGGCTTTGGTATCTTTTTTCTTGCTTCTCTTTACCGAGACAACAAAAGAGAGCCACCTTCCGATGGCTCCCTTCCTGATTATCGTAGAATTGTTCTTTCTCTAAATCTTATTGGCGTTTCCGAGCACGTTGACGATCTTATGTCGGACCATTTCTTTGATGGCTGTCCTGGCAGGACCCAAATAGACTCTGGGGTCAAAGTTGGAAGGATTCTTAGCGAATTCTCTTCGGATAACACCGGTCATGGCCAAGCGAAGATCCGAGTCGATATTGACCTTGCAGACCCCATGACGGGTGGCTTCGCGGATCAGCTCTTCCGGGACACCTTTGGCACCGGGGATTTCTCCGCCATATTGGTTGTTCATCTCGACGAACTCAGGGATCACACTGCTGGCTCCGTGGAGCACCAGAGGAAAACCCGGGAGGAGCTGATTGATCTTCTTGAGTCGCTCGATGTCGAGGCGCGGCTCTCCCTTAAATTTATAAGCTCCATGACTTGTTCCAATAGCGATCGCGAGCGAATCGGCGCCGGTTCTCTCAACAAATTCGGCGGCTTGATCGGGATCTGTAAATGTGGCATCTTCTGCATCAACGCTCACGGCATCTTCAATGCCGGCCAGTCTTCCCAGTTCAGCCTCTACTGTAACTCCTCTGTCATGGGCGAAGTCAACGACTTGCTTTGTCAGAAGAATATTTTCTTCAAAGGGCAGATGGGAGCCGTCGATCATGACGGAAGTAAACCCGTCTTCAATGACGGACTTACAAAGTTCGAACGTATCTCCGTGGTCGAGGTGGAGAGCAATAGGTAACTCAGGGGACTCAATGAGAGCCGCTTCTACCAGTTTTTTTAAGTAGGTGGAATTGGCGTACTTGCGGGCTCCAGCACTTACCTGCAAAATCAGAGGGGCGCGTTCTTCGCGCGCCGCTTCGACAATTCCCTGAATGATCTCCATATTGTTGACGTTGAATGCCCCGATGGCGTAGCCGCCTTCATAGGCATCAGAAAACATTTTTTTGGTAGTGACCAATGGCATGGCTAAGTCCTTTCGACACGATGGATCAGGGGAACAAAATTTCGATGACTTCGTCGATCTTCATATTCTCTTTAAAAGTAAAGTTTCCGACTTGCAAGCTGCCTTCGAGTCCCTTTTCAACGACACGGTCCATGAAGTCTCGCACAGAAGGAATGACATTCTGGCGCAAGAGCTCATTGGCAACATTGCGAAGATAGTCACCGCGCTTGACAGTAATGGTGACTTCTGCTCCGGTGTCAGCGGGAGTCGGGGTTTCTGGAGTCGTTGTAACTTCTGAAGGAGACTCCGCCGGGGTAGCTTCAGGCTCTGTTTGTACAGGGACAACAGGCGTCTGCACCACCACAGGCGGGGCGGGTTCCGGTTTTGGCTCTGTGACACTGACAGAAGGAGCCGGCTGATTACGCAGAAATGTCAGATAGTCTGAGAGTGCGAATTCAACTCCTAACGTATTTGTCATGATAAAAGCAATGGAACCGATGATCAAAACGACTATAATAAGAGTAACGAGAAAATCACTCACGTCGTACCACATATCTTTCATTTTTTCAAACATAGCATCACCTCGCAAGTATCATAACATACGCAACATTTCTTTTCCACAAAAACGAATGAAAAAAGGACCATTGATTGATGTCGCCGCCTCTAATAAAAATCGAATGCGAGACTTAAAAACAGTCCTGTGAGATCCTTCTTTTACAAGCGCAATCCTGACATCGATCATCGCTCGCTTGGGGAAGGGAGCGTATCCAAACTAAAAGAATACAGCAAAGCTCCCGGGAGGAAGGGAGGACAAAGAAGTACTACTTCTTACGGTTCTTTGGTACAATGAATGAGATAGTGTGGCTTTTCATGCGACTCTTAAGTATTTAAGAAGGACATGCATTCTTTCACGTGTCTGTACCCAAAGAGTATGGAATTGGCGAAGAAATCTGCATGTATTGTTCTGTCGCCGGAAGCCCCTTTTCGAAGCGTTACATATCGCGTCAAGGATTCAATAAGGAGTTGTCGGATGGCTTATTACAGGTTGATCACGGTCCTATGCAGACGATTCGACTATAGTGGAGCATATAACGTCGCCACGGCTCTTGGTGTGGAGAACACACCTCTTGCATCACTCCTCATGATGTGTAAGAGCAGCGTGAACTTCGACTTTGCATCAGCGCGAGAGAGCCTTCCGCTTCTGAAAGAACTGTTTCCCAAAGATATCCTGAGAACACTTGAAAAAAATCATGAAGCACTTGTAAAGGGAGAGCCGGATGCACTTTTTACCGAACACTTGTGGAGCATGAAGTTTAAATTGGAACAGGAAGAGTTTCTGGATTTTTTAGGAAGGCTCTACCGTTTTAACGAAGCCTATTTAAAATATGTTTTTGTCCTCAGACATGTCGGCAAGAAATCCTTTTTTGATGATATTTACGAGGAAGGTAAGATTCTACGTATCTTGAAAAAGAAGTACAATATCAATAATCGCAATATCATCTTCGCGATCCAGACCTTCCTACAGCAGTCGTCTCCCATGATGCCCGGTGTGAAAAAAGCCATCGACTTTTTGACCGGCAAAGAGATGAAAGCCCTAGTAGACATTCGAAATGATTCAGTAGTGGGACACGGATTTAAAGGAGTCTCTAAAGAACTAATCACCCGGCAGTTTGCACCGCCGGAGGTCCTGCTCAATCAGCTCCGTGAGATTCTTGAAGATCTGGGGCTCGCCATCGACATGGCAAAGTATCACAAGATTAACGACGTCATCGCCAACACGGTAGAAAGAGAATTTTCATGACTTTAAAACAGCTTGCTGAACAAGAAACACCCCTCTATCCGATTCTTGCCGCTTATGTCGACGGCGAGATTCGAGAACTCAGCTATACTCTGAAGGAAAATGAAACATATCGCTGGATCGATCAAAGAGATGGCGACGGCACTCGCATCCTCCAGAGAGGTCTGACATTTCTCTTCTATATTTCCCTTCGAGAGATCGGAAGAG
>CALFKA010000044.1 GCA_937880545.1 uncultured Clostridia bacterium
AGCCAAGACACTGATCCAGGACAAACCTGCTGCCAAGGCTATGGTGGAAGATTTCCAAAAGAAACAGCTGGAATATCAGAGAAAAGCTCTTGCCGGAGAAGAGCCTGATCCACAGGCCGAAGAAAAGCTGAAAGAATTATATGCCGCCCTATCACTTGATCCCGATGCGGCAAACTTCCTGAATACCGAGTTTTCCCTCGGTCAGATGCTTCAAGAGGTGATGAAAATTCTTTCCGACGTCCTGGAAGGCTAAGGAGAAAAGATGAGAAAAGCCATTTTACTATTGGCGCTTGTGGTCTTTTTGGCGGGATGTTCGCAGGTCAAAGAATCTATGCGTGAACCCGTCGACATAAATGATACAACGCCATATGAAGTGAGCGTAGATGATGACATGAGTCTCTCAAAGCTTGGAGACTGGCTCAACGAAAATGGGCTGGTGGCAAGCAAGGGAGCCTTCATGGACTACATGCGCGAAGAAGAACTCGACAAGCGGCTCCAGCCAGGTGACTATGTCATCACGAAAGCCATGAGTCTTGCCGAAATTGCCGAAATGATCACGAAGGCACCCGAAGTCGCACAGACGATTCGCCTGACGATTCCCGAAGGCAGAGAAAACAGAGAGATTGCCAAGATCTTTGAGGAAGCGGGACTCTTTACTGCCGAAGAATTTTTAACTGCTTTGCAAGAAGAAGAGTTCGACTATGACTTCCTAAAAGGACTCGATCAACAGTATGGCTATGAGGGATATCTCTTCCCGGACACCTATGAGTTTTATTCCGATGCGTCACCTCGTTCCGTCATCGTCAAGATGCTAGATAACTTCGGCAACAGACTGACGCAGGAGATGCGCGATGATGCAGAGGCAAAGGGAATGACCATTGACGACGTCGTTCGTCTGGCCAGTATTATTGAGCGAGAAGGTGCAAACCACGAAGAATTTCCGATCATCTCAAGTGTTTTTCATAATCGGCTTGATATTGATATGAAACTTCAAAGTTGCGCCACTGTGCAGTTTATCATCGAAGAGAGAAAGACCAATCTGACATTTAAAGAGATGGAGATCGACTCTCCTTTCAACACGTATGTTATCCATGGGCTTCCTCCCTCGGCGATTGCCAATCCCGGACTTGTTGCTATTAATGCAGCTATCTACCCGGCAGAGACGGAGTACTTTTACTTCGTGGCAAAAGGAGATGGAGAGAATACCCATTACTTTGCAGAAACGTATGAAGAACACCAGGAAAATGTGAAGAAGAGTGGAGACTTATAAGTCTCCTTCTTTTTTTGAGCGTATGCTGTTTCAGACGAAAAATATATGGGAATCCTTTTGGTGAAACCATGTGGCTATGGTATGATAACAAGAGAAATTCACCGGAGGAAAACCATGGATCGCATCACACGCGTAAGGAAAAAAATGCAGCAGGCTTCGCTTGATGCCGTGCTTTTTTATAAACCGGAAAATCTGTTCTATCTAAGCGGTTTTACCGGTACAACAGGCTATGTACTCATCACCCCTTCCGACAAATACTTTTTGACCGATTTTCGGTATTTTTCACAGGTGAAGGAACAGGCGCCGGAGTTTGAATTGGTACCTCTCGACTATGCTCATCCAGTCCGCTCTCGTATCGAGGAATTGACCCGTGGGATTCTTGGCTTTGAGGAAGAGCATATGATCGTGGAGATGTATGACGAACTGAAAGAAACATATGAGGGCGAACTTCAGCCCATGCGCCGTTTTATTGAAGAGCTTCGCATGATGAAAGATGAGCAGGAACTGATCACTATGCAGAAGGCCCAGGACATTGCCGATGAGACATATATGGAGATCCTGGAAATTGTCTCCGCCGGCATGACCGAAGAGGATCTCGCACAGGAAATCTACTTAAGAATGAGAAGAAAAGGTGCATCGCGCAACTCCTTTGAGACCATCGTCGCTTCCGGAGTAAGAGGAGCGCTACCTCATGGCGTCGCTTCCGGCAAAGTCATGCAGCGAGGAGAGCTCGTCACCATTGACTTCGGATGTGTCTATGAAGGCTACTGCTCCGATATGACACGCACTTTTGCATTGGGGCGAGCGGATGATCACCAGCGCGAGATCTATAATATTGTCTTGGAAGCACAGCTGGCTGCGATGGAAGTCATTAAGCCCGGGGTATCTACACAAGTGGTTGACAAAACCGCTAGAGACATCATCGCCGGCTATGGCTATGCAGAGAATTTTGGGCATGGGCTTGGTCACGCAGTCGGTCTTGAGATTCACGAAAACCCCAGGTTCTCGCCTCTGTGCGATGTCCCACTAAAAGTGGGTATGGTCATGACCAATGAGCCGGGCATATATATAGACGACTTCGGAGGTGTGCGCATTGAAGACACAGTCGTCGTGACAGAAGATGGCTACCGCAACTTGACGCATTCTCCCAAGGAACTTATAGAGGTATAGAAAGAGGATTCTATGATTTCAGCCAATGATTTTCGAAAGGGTCTCACGTTTGAGATCGATGGAGTACCCTACGTGATTCTGGATTTCCAGCATGTTAAGCCCGGTAAAGGCGCGGCGTTTGTACGCACGAAGTACAGAAACGTCATCACAGGCGCCATCCGGGAAGAAGCCTTCAACCCGAGTGACCGCTTCCAGCCAGCACACATTGAGAGAAAGAACATGCAGTATCTCTACAATGACGGGGAGTTCTACTATTTTATGGACAATGAGACGTACGAGCAGATTCCTCTTGTTTATGAGCAAGTGGAAGAGGCTATCAAATATCTTAGAGAAAACGACTCTGTCGATATCCGTTTCTATAAAGAACGCGTAATCGACGTCGAGGCGCCCAACTTTGTCGACCTGCTCATCGTGGAAGCAGAACCCGGTGTCCGTGGCGACAGTGCCTCTAATATTACCAAAAAAGCTATTCTCGAAACCGGGGCAGAAGTCAATGTCCCCCTCTTTATCAACGTCGGCGACACTATCAAAATCGACACGCGTACGGGAGAGTACCTCTCGCGCAGTAATTAAGGAGATATCATGAGTTTGATTCGAGAGAAGTATAAGTATCTGCAGGGACTGGCCGAAGGGTTGGAAGTTGGTTCAAAGAGCAAAGAAGGCAGACTCCTGGTAGGTATCCTTGAACTCCTGGATGAAGTCACATTTGCTCTGGAAGAGCTGGAAGAATACGTAGAAGACATCGATGACACGATTCTTGATCTGGATGAAGAGATCGCTGAATTGCAAGATGAAGCCTTCGGACTCCATGACGATCTGTTCCACACCTATGATGGAAGCTATGATTATGGTCTCGATGAAGATGATTACATTGACGAGGAGATGATGGACTACGATGATTTCGAGATCTATTGTCCCAGTTGCGGCACCTTCATTCCCTATGAAATCGAAGATGAGGTCATCATCTGCCCGGAATGCGGACAGGTTATCGAGATCCTCGAAGAAGAGGAAGACGAGGACGAAGAAGAGGAACTAAATCCGGAAGAAGAACCCTTGGAGCCGGAACAGGAAGACTGATATTTCTGACATCGAAAGAGCAGAGGAAATCTGCTCTTTTTTTGAGTACCGTGTTCCGTTTTGATATAATGATGGGAAAAGGAGAGTCAATGGAAAATAAGATATATATCAAAGACAGGGGAGATCTGAGCATCTCAGAGGAAGCCATCTCCAAGATTGTCTCACATACCGTGAAAGAGATAGAAGGAGTAGCGGGGCTTCAGCACAACGCTTACTCAGAAATCGTTAAATTCCTGGGCGGCCAGGAGCATTCTGAAGCCATCCGTATGGAAAAAGGCCATGAAGGTCTGATCCTCGATCTCTACCTCCGAGTCAGTTACGGCTTTCGTGTCCCGGATGTTGCTGTCAAAGTGCAGGAGGCGATCAAGGGAGCCTTGGAGACGATGCTCCAAGTAAGTGTCACCAGTATCAATGTCCACGTCGTCGGCATAGAGTACACCCCGTGACCCGCACAGAGAACCGCGAAGCGCTCATGAAGTGGTTTTATGAGTGTGACATGAAAGACGAACTCGATCAGCTTGGAGAAATTCCTTTTGCCGACAAACTCCGCCGGCGAAAGCTGGAAATACGCTATGCTGAAGAGGTGACCTCCTCCTTCCTGGCACATCGAGATGTGATCGATGAAAAGATTGAACAAAGTGCCAAAGACTGGAGAATCGAGAGGATAGGTAAGGTCGAGCTGGCCATCATGAGGCTGGCTGTGACAGAGCTTCTCTATCTAAGAGAGATTCCGGTCCCTGTGATTGTCACACAGGCGCTTGAGCTTTCTAAGACATACGCTTCTGAAACCTCGGCTCCTTTTATCAATGGCATACTGGGGGCGATTGCCGATGCCAGAGAATAGGTTGTCGGTCAGCAAATTAAATCTACTCATATCCCAAGAGCTGTCTCTGAGTCCATTTCTGCGAAAGGTCGAAGTGGAAGGGGAACTGGCTCGTTTCGTGCGCCACTCAAGTGGTCACCTGTACTTTACACTCAAAGATGATTTTTCAAGTATCGACTGCACGATGTTTCGCTCGGATGCCCAGAGGCTGACTGAGCCTTTTGAAGAAGGGGATCGTGTAGCGCTGAGCGGGCGCGTGTCTATCTATGAAAAGAATGCACGGCTTCAGTTGTATGTGCGCACCATGCATCCGCTTGGTGAGGGAATCTATCTCCGCCAATTTGCGCTGCTGAAAGAAAAGTTGGAAGCGGAAGGGTTACTGGATCCACTAAGAAAGAAATCGCTTCCGCTCTTCCCGGAACGTGTCGCCTTGTTGACATCGGAGACGGGTGCCGCGAAAAGCGACTTTTTAAAAGTCTTTCGCTCGAGGAATCCTTTAGCAGAGGTAGAATTGTATCCGATTCCTCTGCAGGGAGACGGGACGGCGATGGCGATCATGGATGTGCTTCAGTCTATACGAGAAGAACCCCTTGATCTTGTGGTCATCACACGCGGCGGAGGGAGCTACGAAGATCTCAGAGAATTTAATGATGAAGCCCTGGCTCGTCTGTTGGCAGAGTATCCCCTGCCGACACTTTGTGCCATCGGCCACGAAATAGACTTTACGATTGCGGAGTTTGCTGCTGATGCGAGAGGGGCGACACCTACTGAGGCGGCGCAACTCTCGACGAGCGATATCTATGCTGCGATTGAGCGAGTGGGGATGTCGCTTCGTGCCTCTCTTAGAAGATCTTATGAACACCTCCTGCATCAGCAGGAAAAACTGCGCTTCGATATATTAGAAAACTTGAAGTTTTCATTTCTTCGAAGAAGTGCACAGACAAGTCAGCGGGCAGCAGAACTGAACGAAAGCACCCGCAGAATCCTACAGCACAGACTCCAAAGTGAGCAGAAAAGCTTGATGATGAGTGCTTCCCACCTGGAAGCCCTCAATCCACTGCGCATCCTAAGCAGGGGCTACTCACTCCTGCGCCATGAAGGGTGCGTGGTCAAAGATCTCGCCGCACTCCACATCGGGGATCAAATTGAGAACATTACATCCGCCGGACGGATCGTCTCGAAGATTGAGGAGATAGAACGTCAATTACCCACCACTTAACCTGTAGGGTTTGAAGTGGGGGCTTGTGAAAGCCC
>CALFKA010000045.1 GCA_937880545.1 uncultured Clostridia bacterium
CCGACAATGAACTCGAATAGAATAGAGGAACTTCAAGAAGCAGTTCGTGCTCTTTCTTCTCTAAAAAGTAAATGCGAAAAGGTCCTCGTGAAGTTTCAACCCGGCACGAGCCAGCACACACTGCTTCACAGGCGTATTGAAGCTCTGCGCTTGGCGCTTGAGCTGATCGAGCAAGAATGCAGACGTGAAGGGAAGGAGAACACTTACTCCGGAGAGGAGAAATAATATGGGAACCCTTCGAACAGTTCGTGTATATGATGACAATACAAAAGAAGATGGCAAGAGGATTCTTATTGACAGGCTGTGGCCAAGAGGAGTCACGAAAGAAGAAGCAGCGATCGACGAGTGGGCAAAGGAAGTCACTCCCTCAAATGAGCTTCGAAAAGCCTACCATGATGGCGACATCGATGCGGAGACCTTCCGCAAAAAATACCGCAAAGAACTTGATGACAATGAGGATGCCCCGGCATTTGTTTCAAAAGTAGAGGGCTTTTTAAGCGTTGGCAATGTCACCCTTGTGACATCAGTTAAAAATGTCTCTGATAGTCAAGTGCCCGTTCTCCTGGAATACCTGAAAGAGAAACTTGATAGGAAATCATTGAAAGAAGAATGAAAAAAGACAGGGATTACTCCGTCAGCGGGATGATGATCGGTATGGCTATCGGGGTGGCTATTGGCATTTTGATGGACAACTTAGCACTCTGGATGGCGGTGGGCGTGGGAGTAGGTGTCGGACTCGAAGGGGTGGCAAGCCGACAAAAAGAAGATAGGACACTCGAAAGTGAAGAAGAGGTCTCCGAATCAGAGGAAGAGTGACACTTACGATGTCCTGTTTGACGTTACCATTTTTTAGGTATAAAATGAGCATAGTTTTATACAACCGTGATGCAGACATGCAGTCTCGAGAAAAGATGCACAGAGAGAAGTCGGCGCTGAGAGACTTTCATCTTGAGAGAACTGAACCACTGCGGAGTTTCAGGTAATGACTGACGTATAAGGGGCGTTAACCCTTCTGAGATCTAAGGATGAAATTAGGTGGAACCGCGAGTACTCGCCCTATAGGGGCGAGACTTTTTTTTAGGGGGAATCATGATAAAAGTAACATTTCCTGACGGAGCTTCGAAAGAAGTAGAAAAAGGCATCAGCCTCTATGAAGTCGCCAGAGGCATATCAGAAGGATTAGCCCGAAATGTTTTGGGCGCTGTGGTCAACGGGGAGACCCGAGGGTTACAGGAGACACTGGAAGATGACGCAGACGTTCGCTTTGTGCGCTTTGAAGACCCGGAAGGGAAGGCTATCTTTTGGCATACAAGTGCACATATTATGGCACTGGCTGTCCAGAGGCTATACCCCGGTGTGCTGTTTGCCATCGGGCCTGCCATAGATGACGGCTTCTACTACGACTTTGATACAGAGCACCGTTTCTCTCCGGAAGATCTCGAGGAGATCGAAGCGGAGATGAAGAAGATCGTCGCAGAAGGACACGAATTGGAGCGCTTCGAGATGACGCGTGAAGATGCGATCCATCGCTTTGAGCCGATGGGAGAAGTCTACAAGGTCGACTTGATTGAGCACTTCCCGGAGGACGAAGTCATCAGCTTCTATCAGCTGGGTGAGTTTGTCGATCTCTGTCGAGGGCCACATCTTAAAGACATCAGCAAGGTAAAAGCCATTAAACTTCTCAGCATCGCAGGAGCTTACTGGCGCGGAGATGAGAAGAATAAGATGTTGCAGCGCATCTATGGCACGACCTATGAAAAGCAGAAAGATCTGGAAGCCTACCTGCACCTTCTAGAAGAAGCAAAAAAACGAGATCACCGCAAACTCGGAAAAGAGATGGATCTTTTCAGCATGCAGGAGGAGGGACCGGGATTTCCGTTCTTCCACGAAAAGGGCATGATCATCCGCAATGAGCTGGAGCGCTTCTGGCGCCAGAAGCACAAGGAAGCAGGCTATGGGGAAATCCGTACTCCCATCATTTTGAACGATCAGCTCTGGCATCAATCCGGACACTGGGATCACTACAAAGAAAACATGTACTTTACGCAGATCGACGAGGGAGAGTATGCCATCAAGCCGATGAACTGTCCCGGTTCAATCTTGATCTATAAAAACCGCATGTACAGCTATCGGGATTTTCCGATGCGTTGGGCAGAGCTCGGACTGGTTCATCGTCACGAACTCTCCGGGGCTCTCCACGGTCTGATGCGAGTGCGCGCCTTTACACAAGACGATGCTCACTTGTTCATGACCGATGCCATGATCAAAGAAGAGATCAAGGGTGTTGTCAATCTCTGTGATGATATCTATAAGACCTTTGGCTTTTCCTATCATATGGAGCTCTCCACCAAACCGGAAAACTCCATGGGAAGCAAGGTGCAGTGGGATCATGCGGAGAAACAATTGAAAGAAGCGCTGGAGGAGATGGGACGCGAGTACATCTTAAATGAAGGCGACGGCGCTTTCTACGGACCCAAGATCGACTTCCATCTCGCCGATGCGATCGGCCGCACCTGGCAATGTGGCACCATTCAGCTCGACTTCCAGATGCCTGAGCGCTTTGATATGACCTATATCAATGAACAGGGAGAGAAAGCAAGACCCGTCATGGTACACCGCACGGTTCTTGGCAGCATGGAGCGGTTTCTCGGCATATTGATCGAGCAGTTCGCCGGCAAGTTCCCGCTTTGGATTGCACCGGAGCAGGTGCGCATCATCCCTGTGGCTGACCGCCACCATGCGTTTGCTCAGAAAGTGGCTGATCAACTCCTGGCGGAGGGGCTTCGTGTTCATCACGACCAGCGCAGTGAAAAGGTGGGTTACAAGATCCGCCAGGCGCAAGTGGAGAAAGTGCCATACATGCTGGTGATCGGTGACAAAGAGATGGAAGAAAACGTCTTTGCCGTGCGTCACTTCTCTGTCGATGAGAAGGGCAAAAATGTTCAGTTCGAGACAGAGCTTCCCGAGCTTATCGGAAAGATGAAGGAAGAGATTGCGACGCGCGCCTACGCTCTTTGAGATGTGCAAAAAAACTTGACAGGGGCATCAAACCCTGATAGCATGGGTACTGTTCAACAAGTAGAAAGCCCCTTTCTCACCTGATGGCTGAAGCCATGGGTTCATAACGAGTGTATGGATTTGGTTAGAATGCGGGCTATACGTCCGCATTTTTTTTTGGAGGTTAGTATAAAAAGGACAGAGATTAACGAGGAAATCCGTGATCGCGAAGTAAGGCTGATCGATGTAGATGGACGCCAGATTGGCATCGTCTCCATCCGTGAAGCATTGGACGCTGCTGATGAGGCAAAACTGGATCTGGTGAAGATTGCTCCTCAAGCTCGGCCTCCCGTGTGCAAAATCATGGACTATGGAAAGTACAGATACGAACAGGCCAAGATGGAAAAAGAGGCCAAGAAGAAACAGCGTGTCATCCAGGTCAAGGAGATTCGCCTGAGCGTCAATATCGACGACGGCGATATGGAGACCAAAGCCAGACATGCGATCAAGTTCCTCGAAGCAGGGGATCGCCTCAAAGTGTCTCTGCGCTTCAGAGGACGTCAGCTCAGCCGCAAAGAGCTTGGTGTGGAAGTTGTCGAGCGTTTCGGAGAGATGATTAAAGAATATGGAGAAGTAGACAAACGTCCTGCCATTGAAGGGCGAAGTGTGGTAGCCTACTATGCTCCCATTAAAAAATAGGAGAAAACCATGACAAAAATGAAAACGAGAAAGAGCATTGCCAAGCGCTTTAAACGAACGGGCTCTGGGAAACTCCAGAGACAGCAGCAGGGCATGCGTCACAAATTAGGGCAGAAATCTGCCAATGTCAAACGTAAACTACGCAAGAGCGCCACCGTTTCCGCCGGAGATCAGAAGCGCATCGATAGCGGGATGCCTTATTAAATTTTCAAGGAGATGAATCATGGCAAGAGTGAAAGGCGCTGTAAACGCCAAGAAAAAGCATAAAAAAGTACTGAAACAGGCGAAAGGTTTTTACGGCCAGAAGAGCAAGGTATTCCGCGCCGCCAATATCGCCGTCATGCGCAGCCTCCGCTCGCAGTTTGTCGGAAGGAAACTTCGCAGAAGAGATTTTAGAAAACTCTGGATTACCCGCATCAATGCAGCCAGTCGCATCAACGGTATGTCCTATAGCACCTTTATGCATGGCTTGAAGAATCAGGGAATCCTTATCAATAGAAAATTACTTGCCGACATGGCAGTCAACGATCCGGCAGCTTTTACCAGTCTGGTGGAACGCGTCAGGACAAATTCTTAAGATACACTTCGCGTGTATCTTTTTTTAGGAACTATTATGAAAAATCGCGGTATCATTCTAGGTTTTGTATTAGCAAGCTTGCTTGCTTTCTTTCTTTGGGTAGTATTTATTTTTGAGAGAGAACCTGC